>CAIWTA010000001.1 GCA_903915465.1 uncultured Bacteroidales bacterium
AAAAAACAAAATGTCACGCAGAGTTTCGCAAAGTTTTACGCTAAGTTTCGCAGAGTTAAAATTCATATTATCAATATTCTGCGCAACTCTGCTATTCATCAGCGAGCCTCTGCGAGAAAATAAAAACACCTTTTTAGTCAGTCCCTATAAACGCACGCCGGCAAAGTCAAACAAGCAATTGCAGTTTGATCGACGACGTGGTTCAAACAATAAAGACTGTTATTTTTTACCTGTAGGATATTTCAACAGGTTGTTTTTCTGCCAATCTGCATAAATATCCTGAGCGATCGTAGTTGCAGCCTGGTCCACATAGTTCGGGTCGGTGACCGAAATATCGCCGGTCCATAAAGCATCCTTTGAAGCCTTCGTGTAAACACTTGCCTTCAGGTTT
Organism: uncultured Bacteroidales bacterium; assembly: GCA_903915465.1. GTDB lineage: Bacteria > Bacteroidota > Bacteroidia > Bacteroidales > FEN-979 > FEN-979. The sequence goes on from CAIWTA010000001.1 coordinate 392, forward strand.
ACAACAGAAGTAGTAGTCCAGTAACCTCCGGTTGTTACAGTGCTTCCGCCATAAAACCCATCTCCATAGAATCCACCGCCACCATAAAATCCACCTCCCCAGTAACCGCCACCCCAATAACCGCCAAATCCGCCGGTTGAATAAGTGATAGGCGGAACATAGTTTTCTGATTTTTCAGTGCCTTTATAAACGAACAATAAAATAGCATCGGCGCCAAGGCTGTCGCATTTCTTTTTGATGTCCTCAACTTTGTATTTAAAGTTTGGATTCAGGAAATCAAGCGAACCAATTGCTTTTAGCCCCTGGGTGCTGAAATAGGCATCCAGGGCCTGTTCGAAAGGTTTCATGTATTCGAGTTTATCGAATAAGGGCATCACGACTACTTTTGAAATTTGTGATTTGTCGGCAGGATTCTTCCAGCTTGTCAGGGTCACCGATGAACCGCAGGAAGTGAATACAAAGGCAGCCACGACTGCCAAAAGTCCGAAGTAAATTTTTCTTGTTTTCATGTGATATTAATTTAGATTATAATTATTAGTGATTGTTTTCATCAATTCTTTTCTGAAGCACCTTTTCTCCCGCCAACAGGCGGGCTGGCATTGACGCCACCCTGAGGGATGTGCTCGAGCCAGCAGTATCCGTTGGTAAGTTGCTGACCTTTGTATGTACCGCTGCAGGTCCCCCAATGCTCATACAGGGGCGGATCCCATCCCCACATGCTGAAGTTGACCTCGAGCACCCCGTCGGGGGTCGTGGCTTTTATCGTGAAAGATTTGTTCGCTTCGATGGGTGTGACTTCAAAATCGGAGGGGAGGATGTATTGTCCGTTGATGAATAGTCCGGCATCCTTGTATTTCCCTGTCATCACAAAGATCCCTTCGGCCTGATCGGTTGTGAAGGGGACCCACCATTCATTTCCGTATTTCAACAGTGCGGTCCTGTAATCGGCTCCTTTGGCTCCCCCGCAAAACAGGTTCTCCTGCTCTCCAAAACCGCTGGCTTTTACTTTTTTACCATTGATGATGATCTCGGCTTCGGCTTTGCCGGTTTCCTCGAATCCCGTATTGGGTGAATTCGGGAGGATCAGGGCATAGTCGACATTCTTGTTGTACCAGAAGGAATATCCGTTAGTCATTTCCGATTCAACCTCAATATTCTTGTCCTTGTACTTCAGTTCGATCTTTCCTTCGGCCAGGGTATACACCAAGGATTGCCCGTTTTCTTCAACGGTCCATATGATCTTATCCTTTTCGGCCTTTAGTTTGGGCAGGGTGCTGAATTTGACTTTCATGATCTTCAGCGGATCGGTACTGCAGCTGTATGCAAACACAGTGGGAGGAACCAGCTTCCCGGTGCCGTGATGGTTGATATACACGTATGCCATATACAGATTTCCATCGTCGCCCTTGCCCACGAAATTGTACCAGTAGTTCCAGCGGGGAACTCCATGCACTTCCATCAGTTTAAGATCTTCAATGGTGGCTTTATGGATCTTCCCCTGGTCTTTAGGGTCTTTCAGAGGCGTGGAAGCCGCGTAATCTGGAACATCCACGGGGCTGTATTGTTTGAGCAGGGTGTCGGCCTGGATTAGCATTTCCACGGCTTTCTTCAGATCGCCTGCATCCAGGGCCGTCTTTGCCCCGGTAATCAGCGTATCTGCTTCTTTCGCTTTGAGCAGAATTCCTTTCGCGTAAATATCATACCACTGCGTCTTCGAAATATCCAGTTTTGCCTGGAGTTCCGTAATTTTCGCAACGGCTTGTTCTTTGGTCATTTTGGGCTTCATTGTGCAGCCCGCGTTGATTACCAAACCAATCACGGCCAGTAAGCAAATAATAATGGTTGATTTTTTCATAAAATATTTGTTTTTGTTAATGATTTAATCTTTTTCTACTACTACAATGTCATAGCTCTTTTTGCTGTCAATTTTAATATCATCTTCTGTTATGCCTTTAACTTCTTTGTGAAATTCCTTGTTGATAAATATGTTATACGTTTTTGCAGGATTTAGCTTAATCACTTTAATGGTAGTTTCTACCCCTGTTTTATTTGACAATGTTGAAACAATAAGAGCTTTCTGGGTTCTGTCGTAGATAGCTCTTTTCATCATTACATTCTTAACATCAACTCCGCTTATTGCAGGTTCGGTAAAGTGTAAATCATCAAAAGGTTTATTAACCATCATCCACATTCCGTTTTTAGGCAATGCCCGTGCAAGACCAATTACCTGGTTGGAAACATCGGATTGAGGCGCCTGCATTTTTTTCATTGGAGATTCACAACACCTGGGCTTTATCACTGTTCCGGTTTTCTTTGCGGCATCGGGTGACCCTACACTTAACCCCGAAGCAGTTTCGTTGTATGCATAATGAAATGTGCCATCCAGCCAGACTCCCTGATAAATACTGTCCATGGTTTGTATCAACAATTGTTTTGTGGGTTCATCGCCCATTTCGGCTACTAAACAGGTAAAATATGAAAAGGTCGCATCCTGGATAAAAACATCCTGGTGTAATTTTGCCAGGCCATTTGCCTCAACGGAAAACACTTTTTTCTTTAATGAAGGATATATTTTTTCGATCAGTTCGGGGTTCCAGGCATGCATAAAAGTACCCACCGCTCCATCGTTACCTGCCGAAACAAAATCAATTCCTGCTTTAACCAATTTCTTCTCCATCGAATCTGACTTGTTCCCATAATATGGAGACTTTTCAGTAAAAGCAATTTTTTGCTTGATCAGATAAAGCCAGGCAATGTTATACGTCTGAGGATCCACGAAAACATCTTCGAACCATTTTTTGTATAAGGGAGCAACGGCAGCAAAATAACGGGTTCCATGCATTTCATCATAAAGCTTCATCCCATCTAAAGGGAACTGGTTACAAGCCGCGAAAATTGCGTTACGTTCACATTCTACTCCCGGAACAGGATTACTGAGAAATTGCATTGTAATTAACTCTTGTAATTTCCTGTTATCATAAACAAATTGTGTGTAATCATCCCATTTTAACACAACAGACCCCGGTTTATCCCATTTCATATCTCGATAAAGAGATTGATAAAGATTCATCTGGAATAACAAATGTCCCGAGTACATTATGTTGGCAAACCCGACAGGGTCGGCAGTTGTAGGGAATGTTCTGTCCATATTCGGTTGGAATTTTGCAATCCCGGAACTCTCTTCATTCCAATACTGCCATAGAAACTTCTGAAGCAACTTCATGTTTACTCTATCTAAAACAGGTTGAATTGCTTCCGTCCATGCAGGAAACTTGTGGTATTGTTCTGCTGAAATAAAGTAAGCAGCATAATTATCAATAAAACGATTTGCAGCCA
>CAIWTA010000002.1 GCA_903915465.1 uncultured Bacteroidales bacterium
ATTCCAGGAATAATTTACTGCATTGGCGATAACAGGCACCGAATATACTACCCCTGATTGTCCCTGGCATACTGGGGTCACGCCACTGATTATCCCGGCATTTCCTGGCATGGCATCAATTTCAAGAGTCATTACATCGAGGGCTGTGCCATTGCAAGGCGGCATGCCTGTAGCAGTAAGTGTAAGGATTACACTGCCAGCGCCGAAGTCTGAAATACTTGGAATATAGGATGGGGTAAGTGTTCCGGCATTGATAAGTACGCCCGTTCCTGATGAAGTCCAGAGCAGACTCTGGTAATTGCTTGCTGTTGCTCCTGATACAGTGTATGTAGATGGATAGCACACGGAACCATCAGGTCCGGCATCAACTGCAACCGCGCTGTTGATGGAAAGTAACATGGCATCATTGGTGTTTCCGGCACATGGCACATTGTTGTATCCGATGAGGGTCAGAACAACTGATCCGTTTGTAATATCAGCAGCACTTGGGATATATGTCGGTGTGAGCGATGTAAAGTTCAGGATCGTGCCAGTACCGGAAGTCGTCCATAACAGGGAAGCATAATTGGAAGCAGACGCGCTGCTAACGATAAAGTTACTTCCTGCGCAAATTGTGGCGTCAGGTCCTGCGTTTACGATCGAAGTCCTGGAGATTGTAAGAAGCATATCGTCAGAAGCAATACTGTTACAAGGAGGATTACCGTTGGCTGTCAATGTCAACGTCACAGATCCACCTGCGATGTCTCCTGCACTAGGTGTGTAAGTGGGGGTCAAAGTATTGGCATTGGCAAATGTTCCAGTCCCTGAGCTTGTCCATAACAGGATGCCAAAATTGGTTGCAGAGGCAGCACTGACGGTGAAGGAATTTCCCTGGCATACGCTGGAATTCAAACCTGCATCAGCCGTAGGAACTGCCTGTAAAGTCAGCAACATTCCATCTGAAGCTGTGGTCGTACACGGTGCGATTGAAGTGGCATTCAATGTAAGAATTACACTACCTGAAATGAAATCTGCTGTACTTGGAGAATAGGTTGGGGAAAGTGTATTTCCATTGGTGAATAATCCTGTACCACTGGTCAGCCAGTTTAAAGAAAAATAGTTGCTGGCAGTAGCACTGCTTACAGTGTACGTTGTAGCACATGAAGTAGCATCAGGACCAGCATTTACTGTTGCACCTGGATCAATGGTCAGCACCATAGCATCGGAAACAACACCGTTGCATGGAGCCAATCCGGTGGCATGGAGAGTCAGTGTGACCGAACCGATAAGTTTATCATTAAAACTTGGAATATAAACAGGATTCAGGATGGTAGGATTTGAAAATGTCCCATTGCCATTAGTTGTCCAGTTCAGGGATGAATATTGGGTGGCTTGGGCGCCGGCCAAAGAATAATTTGTACCTGCGCAAATTGTTGCATCACCTCCTGCGTTTGCAGTTGCAGATGGCAGAATGGTCAGGATTATAGCATCAGTCTGTTCACCTGTACATGGAGCAATCGCACCGGCATGCAATGTCAACGTTACGCTTCCGGCAATAATATCTGCGTTACTTGGCTGATAAGTCGGTGAAATTGTATTCCCATTCAGGAATGTCCCACTTCCGCTGGTAGTCCAATAAATTGAACTGTAACTGGCAGAAGTAGCATCGGTGATATAATAATAACTTCCCGAACAAATTGATGCATCTGCACCTGCAAAAGCAACCGGATGGCTGTTTATTGTCAGCGTCATTGCATCAGCTACGCTCTGAGAACAAGGTGCAGGGCTGGTTGCTGTAAGGGTTAAAATGACTGAACCTGTAATGATATCTAAGGCACTTGGTGTATAAATTGGTATCAGGCTCGTTGAGTTTGAGAATGTACCTGTACCTGAAGTCGTCCAGCCAATGGTAGCGTAATTCGTTGCAGTAGCACCGGCAAGGGTATAGTTGCTGCCTTCACATATGCTGGCATCCACACCTGCATAGGCTGTTGGAAGTGGTTCAAGACTCAAAACCATATTATCCGTAGCTGTTCCGGTACATGGTACGATAGCATCCGCAGTTAGTGTCAAAATTACTGATCCGGCAAGACGGTCGGCTGTACTCGGGAAATATGTAGGTGTCAGTGTCTGGGAATTTGTTAGTATTCCTGTTCCTGAGGATGTCCAGTTGATGAGACTATAACTTGAGGCAGAAGTGCCTGTAACAGTGTAGCTTGGATTACAGGAGGTGGCATCCAAACCGGCATTGGCAACCGGCAGATTGAGAATGTTCAGAATCATGTCATCAGTTACCGTTGAATTACATGGCACTCCTGCAACAGCAACCAATGACAGCGTTACTGAGCCGGCTGTAATGTCTGCTGCACCTGGATTATACGTTGGTGTAAGCGTACTGGCGTTAGTAAATGTTCCGGTACCACTGGTCTGCCAGTAATAGGAATCATAATGATTTACAGATGCCCCGCTGATTGTATAAGTCTGATTTTGACAAATAGATCCGTCCGGACCGGCAATAGCCACTGGCAATTGCGTGATGGTTAGAAGGATTGCGTCTGTTGCACTGCCGATACATGGAGAAATGGCATTGGCAGACAATGTAAGCGTTACCGTTCCGGCGATGATATCACTTGAACTTGGAACATAGATTGGCGTCAGTGTTCCATTATTGAGAAACGAACCACTTCCTGAAGATGTCCAGTTAAGTGACGAATAATTTGAAGCACTGGCTCCGCTGATGATGAAATTACTTCCCTGGCAGATGGAACCATTATTCCCGGCTTCAGCTATCGGTGTTTGATTGAAATAGATTACCATCGCATCAATTGCATTCACATTGCACGGAGCAACTGCAAAAGCAGTCAGGGTAAGAGTTACAGAGCCGGCAAGGAGATCACCTGCACTTGGAACATAAGTCGGGCTTAATGTATTTGCATTGGTCAACGTTCCGGTTCCTGAATATGACCAGCTCAGTGAGGCGTAATGACTTGCAGTTGCGCCGATTACAGTATATGAACCGCTGCCACAGATGGTTGCATCAGCACCTGCATTGGCATTTGGCTGAGAAATAATAGTCAGGTTCATCAGATCGGATGCATTGCCGCATGGCGGATTACTTATAGCAGTAAGGGTTAGCTGCACAGAGCCTGCAGAAATATCAGCAGCGCTTGGCGTGTATGTTGGATTTAATGTATTACCCCCTGCGAAAACACCTGTTCCTGAACCGGTCCAGTTCAAAGACGTGAAATTGGTTGCTGTGGCATCGTTTATTATATAACTGTTTCCACCACAGATGATAGCATCAGATCCGGCAAAAACAGTAGCCGATGGTGTCAGCGTGAGAACCATATTATCCGAACGTGTTCCAACACACGGGAAATTACTTGTCGCGATCATGGTCAGCGTAACAGAACCAATGGCAATGTCGGCTACACTTGGCGTATACGTCGGGTTTACAGTGGAAGGATTAGTGAACATGCCTGTTCCTGTACTTACCCAGCTAAGTGCTGCATAATGAGAAGCAGATGATCCGCTGATGGTGTAACTGCCGGCACATATTGATGCATCCGGCCCGGCATTAACAACAGGCAACGAATTAATTTGAATAACCATTTGATCAATTGCAGGGGAAGAACAGGGAGAATTGCTTGTAGCGGTGAGTGTCAGAGTTACAGAACCTGCAATCAGATCAAGTGGACTTGGAGTATAGGTCGGAGTAAGTGTACCATTGTTAGTCAATATTCCATTTCCATTATGTGCCCATGTCAACGTGGAAAAATTGGAAGCAGTTGCTCCCGAAATCGTGTAACTGGTTCCTTCGCAGATAATTGCATCAGGACCTGCACTGGCGGTAGCCTCGACTGTAATAGTAAGAATGATATCGTCGGTTGCTTGTGTAATACATGGAGCTATTCCGTTGGCCGTAAGGGTCATGGTCACCGAACCTGCAATAATGTCGGCAGCACTTGGTGTATATGTTGGGGTTAACGTATTGCCATTGGTAAGAATACCCGTTCCGGATGAGCTCCATAATACAGTTGAATAATTTGTTGCAATTGCACCTGACAGGGTATAACTGTTCTGACAGATTGTGATATCCGGGCCGGCATTGGCTGTCGGGGCTTTATTGATATAAAGAACCATATTGTCAGTTGCCGGTTGGATACAAGGTGTTAAAGGCTGAACCGTGAGTGTAAGAAGTGCCTGTCCGCTAAGAAGATCTGACGGGCCAGGATAATAAGTCGGATTGATAGATCCGCTGTTCGAAAATGTTCCATCACCGGAAGTCGTCCAGGAAATACCAATGGAATGACTTGTTGATGCTCCTGAAAGAAGATAATTATCAGTAGCACAGATCGTAGCATCAGGGCCTGCATTTACAACAGGCTGGGAAATGATTGTCAGAACCATGGCATCAGTGGCATTTGCCATACATGGATTCTGACCAATGGCTGTGAGTGTTATCGTTACACCTCCGGCATTAATGTCTGTAGCGCTTGGAGTGTAAGTAGGGGTTAAAGTATTGATGTTGGTAAAACTACCGGATCCTGAAGTTGTCCAGTTAATGGTTGAATAATTGGTTGCACTCGTTCCTGAAAAAGTAAATGAACTGCTTTCGCAGATAGTGGCATCTGGTCCGGCATTGGCAGTTGGCTGAGAATGAATGACAAGGATCATCTGGTCTGTCACATTTCCTGCACAAGGAGGATTCCACTCAGCCGTCAGCGTTAACGTTACAGATCCTAAGAGAATATCTGCAGGGCTTGGAGTATATGTCGGCGTCAATGTCGATGCATTGGTGAGAATACCTGTTCCAGAAGTTGCCCAATAAAAGTTTGATTGATGAGTCACGCTTGCGCCGCTGACGGTGTAGCTGCTTCCTTCGCAAATGGCTGCATCAGGACCTGCATTTGCCGTGGGTGACGCAATCAGAGTGAGCAGCATTACATCATTTGCCGAACCGGCGCAAGGCAATATCCCGGTAGCAAACAATGTAATGGTAACTGAACCGGTTGTAAAATCTCCTGTACTGGGCTGGTATGTTGGTGTTAATGTTCCATTTGCGATAAATGTACCGGAACCCGAGGAAACCCAATTCAATATTGAATAGTATGCAGCACTTGATCCACTGATGGTGTAATTGTTTCCCTGGCAGATGGTTGCATCAGGACCGGCATTGGCCTGAGGTGCTGCCTGGAAATGAAGTGTCTTCGTAGAAATATCCTGACCATTACAGGGAGAATTTCCGAAAGCAGTCAATACCAGTGTTACTGAACCTGCAATCACATCAGCGGCACTTGGTGTATAAGTGGGAGTGAGCGTTGTGTTGTTTACTAATGTTCCTGTTCCTGAAGAAGTCCAGTTAAGGTTCAAATAGTAATTTGCAGTTGCATCACCAACGGTGTAAGGAGCTATATCGCATATCACCACGTCAGCACCCGCATTTGCAAAAGGTAAATGCGTAATGGTCAAAGTCATATCGTCAGTCACATCTGCACAAGGCGGATTACCATGTGCATGCAGGGTAAGAACGACCAAACCGGCTGCAATGTCAGGTGGACTTGGTGTGTAAGTCGGTGTTAAAGTATTTCCGCTCACAAACCCACCGGTTCCTGAAGTAGTCCAGGAAATGGATGAATAATTGGTTGCAGATGCTCCGAGAACGTTATAACTGCTTGTCTGGCAAATATTCGCATCAAGTCCGGCATTGGCCGTGGCTCCCGGAACAAAAGTCAGAACAAATGAATCAGTTCTGTTTCCAACACAAGGTGCAACAGCTTGACCAGTAAGCGTTAGAACAACAGATCCGGCAGCCAGGTCGGCAACACTTGAAATGTAAGTAGGAAGAAGTGTATTTGGATTGCTGAATGTCCCGGTTCCACTCGTGCTCCATAAAACGGAAGAAGTAAATTGGGCAGCGGCCAGAATAATGGCAAAGTTGCTTCCTGCACATGATGATGCATCAGGACCTGCATTGACCAATGGCATAGAGGTTATCGTAAGTGTCATCTGATCTGCAATATCCACACATGGAGCAATCGCCGAAGCATGAAGTGTCAGGGTTACAGTACCTGCAATAAGATCTGCCGCACCCGGAGTATAAGTTGGAGTAAGTGTCCCGGCGCCTGTCAGGATCCCTGTACCAGTTGTTGTCCAGTTTATTGAAGTGTAATGCGCAGCGGTAGCATCGTTTATTGTATAACTTCCGTTTTCGCAAACTGATGCATCAGCTCCTGCATAAACTGTAGCCGATGCGGTAATCGTCAACACAAATGTATCAAAAGGATTGGTTAAACATGGTGAGGCGCTATTTGCAGTAAGTTTCAGCGTTACTGAACCTGCTGCAATGTCAGCTGCACTCGGGAAATATGATGGATTTAATTGTGTGATATTCGAAAACGTTCCACTACCTGAAGTAGTCCATGTCAGGGAAGCATAATTGGCAGCAGAGGCTCCGCTGATTATAAAACCGGTCGATCCGCATGTGATTCCATTTGGCCCGGCTTCAACAGTTGGTAACGGTATTACCTGAAGTACCATCTGGTCTGTTAACGTTGCCACACACGGAAGAATGCTCGTTACTGTAGCCGTAAGAATTACAGAACCGGCAGTGACATCATCAGAACTTGGAGTATAAGCCGGATTTAGGGTTGATCCATTGGCAAATGAGCCGGTTCCACTGGTGCTCCAATTAATGGTAGCATAATGATGCGCAGTGGCATCCATAATCGTGTAACTGCCATTTTCGCAAACAGAAGCATCAGCTCCTGCAAAAACATCGGCAATGGGGTCAATGGTCAGGATCATAGCATCGCTGACATTACCCAGACAAGGAGCGCCGGATGAAGCATTTAAGGTAAGGGTTACGCTTCCAACGGTAATATCAGCTGCACCTGGAGTATACCCCGGAGTCAGCGTATTTCCGTTCAGGAACGTTCCGGTTCCGGAACTTGTCCAGTTGATATTCATTGCATTCGATGCAGTTGCTCCACTTACCGTGAAGGAAGCGTTAGCACAGATTGCACCGTTTGGACCAGCATCCACAATGGCCAGCGGGGTAATAGTTAAGATCCGCGTGTCACCAACGGTTCCTGCACAAGGTGCTATACTGGTGGCGGTTAAAGTAAGAATAACCGTTCCATTGGTAACATCCAGCGCACTCGGAGTATACACTGTTGTGAGCTGATTGGAATTGGCAAAAGTTCCGGTACCTGTTGATGTCCAGTTTGTTGTGACTGAATTTGAAACAATCGCACCATTGGTGGTAAATGTGCTTCCCTGGCATATATTTGCTGTCGGGCCTGCTTCTACATCCGGTTGTGCCTGGATCGTGAGGGTTAGCTGGTCTGTTATGATATTTAGACAAGGGAGAATTCCTTGCACACTTAGTGTTAATACCACCGAACCTGCTGAAATGTCAGCAGGGGTTGGGGTATATGTCGGGGTGAGTGTATTACCGTTTGCAAATGAACCTGTACCTGAAGTACTCCAAAGCACACTTGAGTAATTAGAGGCGGTTGCATCACTGACAGAATAGGTCTGACCTTCACAAATCGTTGCATTGGCACCGGCATAAACAACCGGGATTGGCTTGATGGTCAGCACCATATGATCGACAGCCGGAATTCCGCAAGGTACATTTGGTGTAACCGTTAATGTGAGTGTTACAGAACCTGCCACAATATCGGCAGGGCTTGGCGTATAAGTCGGGGTTAATGTACCGGAATTTGCCAAAATCCCGGATCCGGATGAAACCCAATTGAGTAAGAGGAAGTTGCTGGCAGTAGCATTTGTAATAGTAAATGAGGGTTGGCAAATGGTCGCATCCGGACCGGCTTCAGCTGTTGGTTGTTTTGTGATAAATAAGATCATTGAATCTGTACTCGACCCAATACAAGGCGCCAGCGCATTAGCAGTGAGTTTCAGGACGACTGAACCATTGATAATATCTGCAGCACTAGGCGTATATGTTGTGTTTAAAATATTCGGATTTGTAAATGCTCCGGAACCAGTTGTTGTCCAGGAATATGAGATGGAATACAGAATACTGGCACCGCTGACCGTAAAAGCATTTCCTTCACAGACTGAAGAATTGCCTCCTGCAGCTACAACCGGCATTTTTGAGAATGTCAGAACCATTGCGTCTGCATCGCTTCCAGTGCAGGGAAAAACGCTGTTTGCATTCAATGTCAACGTAACAGACCCGGTTGCAATATCAGCAGCATCTGGTGTATAAACGGGATTGATGATAGTTACATTCGAGAAACTGCCTGATCCTGAGGTGGTCCATGTAAGCGAAGAATAATCAGAAGCCGAAGCATCATTGATATAATAATTCCCGGTTTCACAGATCGTCGCATCAGATCCTGCATCAGCCTGCGGATCCGAAATGATATGCAGAAGCATTACATCCTGCGTGGAAACGTTACAACTTATTGGCCCGGTACCGGTCAACGTCAGGGAAATAGTTCCATTGGCAATATCTTGAATTGAAGGTGTGTAAATGGGCAGAAGAACATTTGGATTACTGAATGTCCCTGTCCCGGAACTGGTCCAATGAACACTCGTAGAATATTGTGCCGTTGCACCAACGATCGGGAAAGTTGTCGTTGTCTGACAAATCGTAGCATCAGGACCAGCATTTACGATCGGGTCATGAGTAATTGTCAGCAACATCTGATCTGTGGCATTTTGATTGCACGGAGGATTCAAACCATTTGTTGTTAGCGTAAGGATTACCAAACCATTCAAGATATCATTCGGTCCGGGAGTATAGGTTGGAAACAACGTATTCCCATTAACAAATGTACCGTCTCCTCCAGGGTTTGTCCAGTTCATGGCTGAATAGTTTGTTGCGCTGGCACCTGCGATGGAATAAGTTTGTCCCTGGCAAATGGTTGCATCAGGTCCCGCCGATGCTGTTGACCTTGGAGTAATAAAAATGGTCATGCGATCAACATCTGTTCCAACGCAAGGAGCAATTGGATTGACAGTCAGTGTCAATTCTACTGAACCTAAAGCTACGTCCGACACGGATGGGATATAAGTCGGAGCCAAAGAAGTTGGGTTAAGCAAAGTACCGGTTCCTGATGACGTCCATAAAAAAGTGGAAGTATGTAGTACTGTAGCATTAAAAACAGTATAGTTGGTTCCTTCGCAGATGGAAGCATCAGTTCCTGCATTTGCAATCGGGTGAGAAATAATGGTAAGGGTCATGGCATCAACGTCTGGTACACAGGATGGCTGGTTTGCCGTCAGCGTCAGAATGATCGATCCATTGGCAATATCAGTAGCGCTTGGAGTATAGGTCGGGTTGACTGCTCCTGGATTGTCAAAAAATCCTGTACCGGAAGAAGTCCACAAAAGTGAAGCATAATTTGAAGCAGTGGCATTTATTAATGCATAAGCAGAACCTTCACAGATCTGGGCTGGCGGGCCGGCAAAAACTGCAGGGGCGCGAACTACGTTGTAGATCACATTGTCTGAAACTGTTCCTGGACAAGGTGGAATAGCTGTTGCGGTAACAGTCAGGGTTACAGTTCCAACTGTAAGATCATTCGGTCCCGCAGTGTAAATAGGAGTAATGGAAGTATTATTGATAAAATTACCATCTCCGCTTGTTGTCCAGATTAATGCACTATAATTCGTTGCTGCTGCTCCTGGTACATTGAATGGCCCTTCGCACATTGTTCCATCATTTCCGGCAAATGCCGTTGGAAGACTGTGAATGGTAAGCACCATGGCATCAGTCTCAGTAAGATTACAAGGTGGAATTCCCGTTGCGGTAAGAGATAAAGTCACCGAACCTGCAGCTATATCCCCGGCGCTTGGTGTGTAATCCGGATGAAGCCCGGTTGGTGCATTGAAAGTTCCTGTCCCGGAAGAGCTCCAGTTCAGTGATGAATAATGACTGGCACTCGAACCACTCAGGGTGAAAATGCTTCCTGCACAGATCGGAGTCGAGGGGCCGGCAGCAACAACAGGAGGCTCAGTAAGTTGGATCGTCAAATGGTCGATACCGTCAACAGAACAGGGGGGAATTGCTAAAGCGGTAAGAGTTAAAGTCACCGAACCGGCAAGAATATCTGCCGGACTTGGGTTATAAGTCGGAGTTAAAGTAGTCGGATTAGTTAGTGTCCCGGGAGTTCCACTTGACGTCCAGAGAATGCTCTGGAAATTGCTTGCAGTAGCTACACTTACAGTAAAGGAAATGTTTCCGCAGATATTGGCATCCGGACCAGCATTTGCAGTTGCCATTCTGCCTATCGTCAGGAGCAGATCATCTGTTGCAATACCGGGGCATGGAGCGTTACCGGTTACATGTAAAGTCAGAACAACTGTGCCAAAGATGATATCATTCGTACCCGGTACGTAAATTGGACGTATAATGCCCGGATTGACGAAAGTTCCATCACCACTGGTTGTCCAGCTAATGATAGATGCATTTGAAGCAGTAGCATCAGGATTGAGGAAATTGGTTCCCTGGCAAATGCTGGCATCTGCGCCTGCATAAATGACCGGGGGCTGATTGAGCGTAAGAGTCATGAAATCCGTTACTGGTGTCGAACATGGAGCCTGGCCGATTACACTCATGGTAAGAATTGCGGAACCAGCAATTAAATCTGCGTTGCTGGGTGTATAAGCAGGACTTGTTGTAGTGCCATTTGCAAATGAACCTGTACCATTAGTGGTCCAGTTTATTGATAAATAGTTAGTTGCACTGGCAGTGGTTATAATATGTGGAACACTTCCACAGTTCGACTCATTTAAACCTGCCTCGGCAGTGGCCAGTGATACAATGGTCAATGTCATCTGGTCAGAAACCGGATCACAATTGCCATTGCCATTGGCAGTAAGCGTAAGCGTAACGGAACCAATTGCACTTGAATAGTAAGTTGGAGTTAATGTTCCGTTGTTTGTAAATGTTCCTGAACCTGAAGTCGTCCATAATAGTGACGAATAATTGCTGGCAGTAGCGTCATTTACAGTAAAATTACTTCCCTGACAGATGGCTGCATCCGATCCTGCATAAGCAGTCGGTGGCGGTGAAAGGGCAACATGAAATAATGGGGATGACACTCCTGTACCGCATGCATTTAATCCGGATACTGTGATGTCTCCTGAAGAAGCAATTGCCGAAAAATCAACTGTTATGGCAGCACTGTTGGCTCCGCTTACAACAATGGCTCCTGCAGGTAAAGTCCAGGAGTAGGATGTTGCTTGCGCAACAGGGGAAATCGAAAATAAGACACCTGTTTCTCCATTGCAGACTGTGGTTGTCCCACTGATTGTTCCAGCTGCTGCTGGTAAAGGATTTACTGTAACCGGAAAAAGAGCAGAGATACTACCATTTCCACAACTGTTTGTACCCCTTACACTGATATCTCCGGAAACTGCGGAAGTCGAAAAATTAATGGTGATTATGCGGGTATTATTGCCTGCAACAATGGTTGCACCCGATGGTAATGTCCAGCTATATCCATTAGAATTTGGGATTGCGGGTACCGAATATTGTCCGGTTGATCCCTGGCATACAGTCGTAAGTCCATTGATAACCCCGGCAGAAGACGGGAGAGGATCTACCGTCTCAGAAAAAGCAGCTGAGATTGTGCCAGAACCGCATGCATTGGTTCCCCTAACGGTAAAATTTCCACTGGAAGCTCCGGCAGAAAAATCGATGGTAATGCTGTTGGTATTAGCCCCGGCAACAATGACCGCACCGGGAGGAAGGCTCCATGTATAACCGGTTGCATCGGTTATTGCAGGTACAGAAAAGCTGATCCCCTTTTGCCCCTGACAAACATTCGATAGTCCCGAAATAGTTCCGGCAGCTCCCGGCAGTTGATTTACCGTTAATGCAAGAGGTGGCGAATCGATGCCATTTCCACATGCGTTAACTCCTCTTACTAAAATCGTACCGGAGGAGGCAGTTCCTGTAAAATTTACGATGATTGTCCGCGTGTTGGTTCCTGCAACAACCGTGGCTCCTGTGGGTAATGACCAGCTATAGGAAGCAGCATAGGTGATAGAAGCAACCGAAAACTGCACACCGCTCTGGCCTGCACAAACTGTGGTGAAACCGCCGATTGCCCCGGCCATAACAGGTAAATTATTTACAAATACTGGAAATGATGAGGAAGAACCGTCTCCACATGAATTATGACCTTTTACAGAAATAGTTCCGGAAGCGGCTGCCGTTGAAAAACTTACGAGGATACTTGGGGTCGTCTGCCCTGATAAAATTGTTGCAGTTACTGGAACAGTCCAGATATATTCTGTTGCATTGACAATTGCCGGTACCGAAAAAACAACACCCGGTGCTCCCTGGCAAACAGGAGAAGTGCCACTTATACTTCCGGCAGATGCCGGAAGCGGATTGATCGTTAAATGCATGGTTGAAACTACGTTTAAACAACCTGCTTTTACAGCAGTCAGCCGTAAATCTGCTGAACCTGTCGAAATATCGCCGACAGAAGGTATATAAGTGGGTGTTAAGGTTCCATTATTGAAAAAAGTACCTCCCCCTGAAGTAGTCCATGCAAGGGAAGTATAATTTGCCGCTGTTGCCGCGCTGACTGTGAATGTATTACCCTGACATATACTTTCATCTGGCCCAGCATAAACAGTAGTCGGACATTGGCCAACGCTTCTCAATCCTGCCAGTAATAATATCGAAAGGAATGGCAACCAAAATAGATCCATTTTTGTTTTTCCAAAAAACGCCTTACAGTTTTTAAGAAAAAAAGACTTGTGAAAATGAGTCATAACAAGTTGGTATTAGCACTTTTCTTTTTCCATGAAGCTCCATCTGGGATCCTTCATTTTGTATTTCACGTTTCTTTCCTGCAGCACGAAGATTTCTAAATGGTCAAGCCTGTATTGACGAGAATAAGAGATCGGGAGTTTTTCTTTTTTTAGCATCTTTTAGTACAGGCAGCCAGATAGGTTTGAATAATTTTTTGAAAACTGATGCAGCAATGCCAGACATTTGCAAACCGTATGCCATCAGCGAAAAGGTATCAGAAACAATCTGAATCTTACAGAATAAAGGATTGAAAGCCAGGATAATAAAATGAAAACTAAAGGAAGGCAATTAACTGGTTCCTGCTTGTTACAGGTAAATAAAGGAAGATCTTTAGTAAAATTTCGCACACCTGTGCGAAAACCATGGTACTTATTCTGAACATGTTAGGTTCTTTTTTTTACTCCGTGGGCTTGTCAGAGGATGATGGAATAAAACTTATTCCACACATCAGGAAGCATGCTTCTGGGAAAGTTCTAATTCTGAGGAATGGGAGAGTTGCTTTTTCTCATGCCAGGTAATAATTCTGTATGATTGTTGGATTTTTTT
Source organism: uncultured Bacteroidales bacterium (assembly GCA_903915465.1). Taxonomy (GTDB): domain Bacteria; phylum Bacteroidota; class Bacteroidia; order Bacteroidales; family FEN-979; genus FEN-979. The sequence goes on from CAIWTA010000002.1 coordinate 13,331, forward strand.
TGTCCTGGCCAAAGCCGAACTCAGGTCAATCTGCCGCAAAGGCTTACGGAGAAAGTCTACAACTCCCAACCTGATCGACCTGATGATCGAATCCACATCTCCCTGACCGGAAATCATGATAACTTCAATGTTGGGATATTCTGCCTTAATCTTTCCTAAGAAATCTAATCCATTCGCATCAGGTAAATAAAGGTCAAGAATGATTACATCGACTTTTTCGCGTTTTATAATGGATTGTCCAGCTTTTGCAGAGTTAGCTGAAAATACTGTGTATCCTTCTTTCTGAAGAAATTCGAAAATTTCTTCCGTGGAATTCGCTTCGTCATCGAGAATGAGAACAGAGATCTTTTCTAGCATTTTGTGAGTTTTTAGGCCGGTTAGTATTTGTCTTATAGTAACAGAATCCACTGTCCGTGTTTCTGGGTAGTTAATATTTTCTGACGTGTATGTTACTGTTGCAAACACTATGCCATGCGTTAAAAGAATAAAATGCAAGCGGGTTTACTCTTTTGTAAAATCCTGAAATTGAGATAATAATACGTATAAATGGAATTGGGAGTCTGCAGAAAATCTGCACCCTCCCAATTCATGAAATAATTTTTCACTCGAAAATAACACACGCATGTGCGGGAATGATTGTTCTGTTTCCAATAATTCACGGCTATTCTTCTTTCCGGATTTTAATATTGTACTTTTTCATCCTGCGGATCAGGGAGTCCCTTGTAATTCCCAATGATTCCGCTGCTCTTTTCTGATTGTACTGATTATTCTTCAGAGCCAACCTGACAAGTCTGATCTCACCTTCCTGCAGATATATCTGTTCACCATTTCGGGCAACAGGAGGAACTACCCTTGGTTGCAACCTGAAATCATGTTCGTCGAGTATGTCATCCTTACTTAATATGATAGCCCTTTCTACAATATTTTTCAACTCCCTGACATTTCCCGGGAAATCATAATCCTTGAGCAAGTCGAGGATCCTCTTGGAAATTTTCGGAGTAGGTCTGTTCAGTTTGATGGTAAAGGCTTCTGCAAAATAATTAACCAGTGGCTCAATATCTGTAGGTCGTTCCCTTAATGGAGGAATGTGTATACGAAGTGTATTGATACGATGAATAAGATCCAAACGGATTTTATTATCTTTGACTAGCTGGTCAATGTTCGTATTGGTCGAGGCGATAATCCTGAAGTTGACGTTTATCTGCTCTGTGTCGCCAACCCTCGTAATCTTCTTTTCTTCGATGGCCCGCAAGATCTTTGACTGCAGGTTAAATGGCATATCCGAAATTTCATCAAGAAACAACGTGCCATTTTCACAAAATTCAAAGAATCCTTTTTTATCTGTATTAGCCCCTGGGAAAGCTCCTGCTATATGTCCGAAAAATTCGCTGTCGAGCAAAGGTTCAGCAATGGCACTGCAACTTACCGTACAGAATGGATTGTCTTTTCTTTCGCTCGAAAAATGAATGATTCTTGCAATAATCTCTTTACCGGTACCACTTTCTCCGGTTATCAGAATGTTCGTATCGGGGAAATTAGCTGCCGTCATCGCCAGATCAAGGACTTCCTGTATACCGGGACTTTCTCCGATAAAATGGCGCTCAATTTTTTCTTCTAGACTCTTTGAGATCAGGGAGTTCTTCTCTTCCAACTGCTTAAGTTTCTGATTCATCACCAAAAACTTGTGTGTTCTTTCGATAGCGAGCTGAATGTCGATCTGGCGGAATGGCTTCCGCAGAAAATCCAGGGCACCTGCACGCATGGCTTTGATGACAGAATCCATGTCTCCATGGCCAGAAACAATGATCACTTCAAGCTTCGGGTATTCTGCTTTTACATCTTTTAAGATCTCAAGACCATTTGAACCGGGAAGTCGGATATCCAGGATAAGCAAATCCATCTCATGATCTAACAAGAGGGTCAACCCGGCAGCTGCTGTATTGGCAGTATAGCTTTCATACCCGGCTTTTGTGAGAAATTCATGCATTTCTTCGGTGAAATTTTCCTCATCATCAATGACTAACACTTTCATTTTGTTTTCCATAGCAAAATATTTAGTAAGCAGAATTCTGGCAGTGTAACATTTTTCTTATTTGTTTGTTGTCATATAAAAGAACACATTGGTTTAGCTCGACTATTGACTAGTCACGAACCGTTGCAAATTGTATGCCAGCGAAAGAAAAATGAAATTAAACTATGGAATCAGGCAGGAATATGGCTGACAGCCAGTGTGATAGCGCAGGGAAGGATGTTGGTACAATTAAAATAAATGCGAATTTACTGATCTGATAAATAAGTTTTATTGAAAGAAATCGCACAGGTGTGCGAAATTAAATGGAGGAAAATCTTTAAATTCTTAGTCATCTTTCCGGATCTTGATATTGAATTTCTTCATCCTGCGGATCAAAGAGTCTCTCGTTATTCCCAAGGCATCGGAGGCTTTCTTCTGATTGAACATAAAGTTCCTCAAGGCGAGACGAATAAGCCTGACTTCGTTTTCCTGCAAGTTCAGCACTTCTACTTCGCCACTTTCCATAACGACTGATTTGGTCTTTAGCGGGAAATCTTCCACATTCAGGATATCCCCTTTACATAGAATCATGGCTCGTTCAGTCATGTTTTTCAACTCTCTTACATTACCTGGAAAATCATATTGTTTCAGCGCCACGATGATTTTCTTATCAAGTTTCATTTCAGGCTTGTTCAATTTGACAGAAAAATCATTCACAAAATATTGCATAAGTGGTTCAATATCTTCGTTCCGCTCACGCAAAGGCGGAATATGAATATGAAGTGTATTTAACCGGTGCATCAGGTCAAGCCTGAATTTTTTCTCCTGCACCAATTGATCTACATCGTGATTGGTTGCGGCAATGATTCGGAAGTTTGAAGATATCTGGTGAGTTTCTCCAACACGTGTGATCTTTTTTTCCTCGATCGCACGCAAGATCTTTGCCTGCAGATTAATTGGCATATCTGCAATTTCGTCCAGAAACAGAGTGCCTTTGTCTGTGATCTCAAAAAAACCTTGTTTGTCTGATATAGCTCCGGTAAACGATCCTTTTTTATGACCGAAAAACTCACTTTCAAGGAGAGATTCACTAATCGCACTACTATTTACGCCACAAAAAACATTATCTTTCCTGTTGCTTGCATAGTGTATAATCCTGGCAACATTTTCTTTCCCGGTTCCACTCTCACCGGTGATGAGGACATTGGTGTCTGAAAACTCTGATGCTGTAATGGCAAGATCCAAAACCTGCCGGATTTTCTGACTTTCTCCCACAAAGTTCCGATCGATTTTTTCGCTGAGATTCTGCGAGATAAGCGAATTCTTCTCCTCCATCATCTGCAACTTCTGATTGAGAAGAATGAACTTCTGTGTCCGTTCAATGGCAATCTGAAAATCCACATGACGGAATGGTTTTCTCAGGTAGTCAAGGGCTCCAAGTCGCATTGCCTGGATAACAGATTCCATATCCCCATGAGCAGAAACGATAATAACTTCAAGTTTAGGATGTTCTTCCTTTACCTGCTTCAGAATATCCAGGCCATTTGCTCCGGGTAAACGAATATCCAATATCAATAAATCGATTTCATTCTTTTTTAAAATCGCTAAGCCAGGACGGACTGTGTTTGCTGTATATGATTCAAATCCAGTTTTCTGTAGATACTCATGAATTTCTTCGGTAAAATTCTGCTCATCATCAATTGTCAGAACCTTGATTTTTTTTGAAATAATTTCCATATTCATAACTTTGTCAATCAATGGTTAATTTTTTTAAATAATACTGGCTTGGCCAGCTTATGGTTACCTTTTCTCTTTGAATCTACCGGAATCGTAATTTTTATTGTAGTTCCTTTTTGTAAAGTGCTTTGAACTTCGATGGCTCCCTGCATGTCCTTAATTATTCCAAATGAAATTGAAAGCCCCAGTCCTGTTCCGGAACCGGTTTCCTTTGAAGTATAAAATGGAAGAAATACTTTCTCTATTTTTTCAGGATCAATACCGATTCCATTGTCTTTAACTTCTACATAAATATTAGTTGCATCTTCAAAAGATGAAATTTCAATGGCCTTATTGTAATCTTTCTGAAGATGTTTTTTCTTCTCCTCAATGGCGTCTTTAGCATTGAGGAGAAGGTTCAGGATTACCTGCTCGAATTTGTAAGTGTTTCCGATCGGTGTCTTGATCTTCTCCTCCAGGGTAAGAGCAAGACTTATTCCCTTGTGTTTAAATTGCTCAGAAACCATTGAAACAGCATTTCGTATACTATCATTCACACTGAAGTTGCCCAGGATATAATCATCATTTTGCCGCGAGAATGTTCTGACATGATCAATAATGTTTCGCATCCTAGTGATGTTCTGGAAAAGTTTGTAAGATTTTGCTTCGAGATATTCCTTATCCATCTCGCCATTTTTGAGAGAAAAGAGAAGGTTGTCAAGTGTTAGAGAGATCGTATTTAAAGGCTGGTTGATTTCATGGGCAATACCTGCAGCCATTTCACCGATACCGGCCATCCGCTCAGTGTGGATCAGCTGTTTCTCTATAGTCTTTCGGTGTGTGATATCGCGGATGGCCGACACAAATCCACTTGGGTTTCCATCAATCTCCGGGATCAGGGTGGTACTCACTTCGGCACTAAATAAGGAATTGTCAGCTTTGATAAATTCCAGCTCAACGTTGCGGGTGATTCCGTTTTCAAGTGTTTTTGTAAAGATGTCTTTAACAATCTCATGAAGAGGCTTTGGGATCAGGTTGATGTAATTTTGGCCAACAATTTCTTCTTTTTTCTCATATCCCAGCAATTTCAATGTAATGTCAGAAACCTCCGTGATCTTGCCTTTTCGATCCATAATTGCAATTCCTTCCTGTGAAGCATTCAACAGGATCCGGTGAATCTCTTCAGATGCAGAAAGCTCCTGTTCAACACATCGCCGGTGAAAAGCGCTGGAAAAAATATTTGATATTACTACCAGTAAATTAAATTGCTCAACGGTCCAATCTCCCGGATTGCCAAAATTTTCCATTCCCCAATACCCAATGAGGGTTCCTCTTGCGAAAAGAGGCAGTAAAAAAAGTGAGTTGATTCCCATTGAAACCAACGCCGTTTTGATTGCCTCTTCGTGTTTAGGGATTTTATTAATATCGGTAATGATCAAGTCCTGGCCGGAAGCAAAATCTTTGATAAATCGCTCATAATGTATAATCGGTTTTCTTTTCTTAGAGCTTGTTAATAATGCATCGTCAGTCAACCAATCATAAATTATCTTCGTGTTTTTCAAGATGTTATTCTGGAGAAGGAGAAATGTCCTGCTGGCCTCGCAATACATACCTATGTCATGAAGGGCATCATCGACAGCCTGCACAAAATCAGTGACTCCTACAAAACGTTCAGCTATTAACGAAGCTATCTTCTCTGCCTCTAATCGTTGCTGAGTTCTCACTTCAGCTATCTTGCGTTCTGTAATATCATAAAGAATTGTCAGACAACCAGTGCTGGGGTGGCCCTCCAGGCTGATTGGCTGGAGGTGTGAAGAAAACCAATACTCCTTTCCGTTTAGTAACGACAGGCAGATGATGGAAGAAATCGGACCGGAATCAAGAGAATTCCTAACTTCTTTCATATGCAGATCGGCATGTTCCTTTTTAAAATGATCCCACACAGTTGTACCTGTAAAATTCTCCGGAACTCCTCCCAGCATTGAAGCAGCAAAGGAATTCATAAACTGGTAAACCCCATCGCCGGATATTGTATATATCGGTTGCGGAGCTGAATTGACCAACAGACGATACCTTTTTTCGCTTTCTTTGAGCGCATTTTCGGATTGCACTCTGCCTGTGATATCCATAGCCATACCCAAAACCCCGATAATATTCTCGTGTTCGTCTCTCATGGGCGAGTAAAATGCATCAAAGACAAGCTTATCAATTGAAACAGTTGTGTTGTACACTGATCCCCGTAAAGCTTCGTTTATTCCTTTAATTATTTCAGGAACATCTTTGTACATCTCCAGAGCTGATTGACCGACAACCTCTCCGGGCTTCAGTCCTATTATCCCAAGGCTTTTCCCCTCAGAGAGAAGAAATTTCCCATGAATGTCCAGCATAAAAATAACAGGCTGTATGTTTTCAACAATCGTCCTGAATTTTTCTTCACTTAAACGCAGGGCTTCTGATGCAATTTTTCGCTCCTTGATTTGGTTTATCAGCGAAAGCAGATGGTGGATATCGAGAGGTTTCATTTCAAACGACACGATCTTCTTCTGCTTTACCGCTTCCACAGCAGTTTCCAGTGTGCCATGCCCGGTGATGATGATATATTCCTGGCGTGGTGCCAATGCCGACATCTTTTCCACCAGGTCCAATCCAAAAATATCAGGAAGGTTAATGTCAATTAGAACCAAATCAAATTCTTGCTTTCGGTTCAGGGCTATCGCACTTGTACCGTCTGCCGCATGGGTCACTCCATAACGGTGTTCAAGGAGAATATCCTTCAGGTTTTCTGAAAACCCGATATTGTCGTCAATAATTAATATTTCGTACCGTTCTTTATCTTCATCAATAAGGATCACAGGGCTGCCTGGAAGCGCATTTTCTATGGTGGAAAACAGTTCGTCAAAATCAAGCGGTTTACGGAGACAGCTGTAAACTCCATGCTTGAGGGATTCCTGGATAAGTTCCTCAACGGCAAAGCCGGTGAGCATAATTACCGGAACATCAGGGATAATGGATTGCATTTTTATGAAAGTTTCCACACCATTCATTTCTGGCATCTTGATGTCCATGAGAACAAGATCAACCGCTTTGCGTCTGACAAAATCCAACGCACTGAATCCATCATTTGCAATGAAAACCTCATATCCTTTGATTTCAAGGATATCCTTCAGGTTCAGAGAGAACTCTGTATTATCATCAGTCAGTAAAATCTTCAAGTGCCTGTTCATTTTTCCTTCATGCGATTTCAGGTGATCTTTTTCCGTTCAAAGTCTCTCCTTTGATTGGTTAAAAATAATAAAATTAATGATGCCTGTGCATTATGTTTTAGTCATTGAAAAATCTGTCTTCACTTCCTTCTTTTCACTCACAACAAGGAACCGCATGATAAAACTGGATCCTTTACCTGGCGATGATTCCACAAAAATTTTCCCTCCGTGGTTCTCCACAATCATTTTCGTGATAGATAAGCCCAATCCGATACCTTTCGCCTTGGTACTAAAAAGCGGTTGAAAAATTTTTTCCAGGATTGCATCTTCGATCCCGCTTCCTGAATCAGTAAATGATACTTCTACTTGTTCCTGTTGGGGCTTGTGGATTTTTATTGTGAGCAATCCGTCCTCATGCATGGCAGCAATGGCATTCTTTATCAAATTGTTCACTACCATCTGGAATTGGACACTTTCTGCCAGTATCGTAATTGGTTCATCCGTAAAGTCTTTCACAACTGTAATACCCGGTGGGATGGTACAGGAATTCAGGCATTCAGAAATCAGCCCGACACAGTCATAATCAGTTAATGCAGGTTTATTCATCTTGGTCAGGTTCAGCAAATTTTCAATGATGGAAGTAGAAGTTTTTACACTATTGCTGATTCTTTCAAGATGTTGCCAAATTTTTTCATCCTTGCCCTGCATTTTCATTTTCAGGAAATAAATAGAACTGTCGATAACACCCAGAGGATTTCTTAGCTCGTGTGAGATATTTCCGGAAAACTCACCCAAGATTGCCAACCTTTCTTTTCGAACTAATTCTTCCTGAGTGTCTTTCAGCTTACTTGATGTCCGGTTCAGGTCTTCGACCATGTAAAGCAATGCTTTCTGACTTTTATTGAGTTCCTGGACTTTCTTTTCAAGGTCGGTAGTTCGCTCTATAACTTTGAGATTCAGCTCATTCTTCATCTCTGCCAGATTCTCGTTGGCATTATTGAGTTCTTTTGTTCGTTCGTTTACTTTTTGTTCGAGAGAAGAGTAGAGGTCATAGAGTTCGATGGCCATGATGTTAAAATTCCTGGCAACCTGGCTCAACTCATCATTTTCCTGAACCTTAATGCTTTGCCGCAAATCGCCATGCGCCATACGGGTTGTGGCGTTACTGATAATGTTCAACCTTCGGCTCACAGATCTGGAGGGAATAATAATTATGATGGAACCCAACAAAAGAGCAAAAAGGAAGACAGAAATGAGGATAATCTTCGTCCTCTGTGAAACTTCGTTGGCTTTTTCCAAAAGTAGAGTTCCCTTGTTATTTGCAATTTTACCGATTTGATCTAATTGCATTTCGATTTGCTTGTTAAGTGCAGCCTCTTTTCCCTTTGCCTCAGTTATTGCAGCAAGGTTGGATTCATTATTAGCCAGGCCGAGAATTTTTTTCCGGATCATTCCAGTGCTAAGAAAATCATTTAGCGTTTTTATGGCAAAGATCTTACTTTTTCCCGGTTCAGTTTTTTTAATGATGGAGCCAAGCAAAAATACGACTTTCTTTTCGTTTTTGTCAATCTCCTCAAGAAGCATTTTTTGTTGAACAGGAACTCTTGCAGTCAGCCATAAGTCCTCTTGGTTTTCCAGCTGAAAAACAAGGATTTCAGCTTCCAGTGAAGCCCCACTGATAAACATAGACGATTGCTGTGCTGTTTGGATCGATTCTGTCAACGACTGAATGCTATAAATTGCAACGATCCATGCGCTGGTAAAAAGCAATAAGAGGGTGAGATTTCCACTAAAAAGTTTAGTCCGGATGCTAACAAACATATTTTCTACCCAACTTCCAACGATTAATGATTAATTTCTTTAAGTTCCTTTTCCAACCCCATTATATAGTCATTCAACTCTTTTATTCGGAATTCCCTGTCAATAGTGGCTTTATAGAACCGCTCAAGTTCCGTTACCCTTCCCTGTAACTCGCTGGTTTTCTCAGCAATTTTTTCTTCCAGTACTTTATTCAGATTTTTCAATTCTTCTTCTGCCTTTTTCCTTATTGAGATATCTGTTACGAATGAATAAAATAAATCGGGTTGCCCTCTGTCATCTTTGGCTAAGTGTTTGAAAACCTCCACTTGTATCCTTTGCCCATTCTTTTGAAGATATTCTTTCTCATACCTTACAGGAAGCCCTGTCACCAGAAGCTCTTTCGCTTTTGCAGCATCTTCGTCAAACCATTCCTTGGGCGTAAGGTCCTTTGACCAATGCATCGTCAACAATTCTTCTTTACTGTAACCTGTAAGGAGTGTGAAAGCATGATTGACCCGTCCAATGTGGCCATCAAGATAACTGATAGTAAATGGCTGACTTGAGTTCTCCACGAGGTCAGAAAGAAACGATGCCTCTTTTTTCGCTTTGCGCAACTCCTCCTGCGAATTATGAAACCCTGTAACATCCAGGAATACCGTTGCAAACCAGTCTTTGCGGGGAGAGAAGACCGATATTTCAAAATGTCGTTCCATCGGAGGATAGTAGGTCTTGAAATAATACGGAGTACCCGTCTTTACTACACGGTAATAAATATCTAAATAGGGAGGGGAATCGGTAAGGTACAACTGGCTGCCAAGGCATCCTTTAGCTTTATCCGCAGGGATTCCAAGGTTCTTTTCAAAGGAAGAATTGACATCTTTGATGAGGTAATCTTTAGCATTCCCATCGGCATCATAAATCATCTGATGCAGAGCGACTCCTTCAGTCATCGTATCGAACAATGCATGATAATTAAATTCATTCATTTCGCTTTGCGTCTTCAGTCTCTCTTCCGCTCGTTTAAGCTTCTTAAAGAGCTCAGCTTTCTGTGCTTCAATTTCATTTTGCCTGATGAGAAATTCCTTGTTTGGGAATTTATGATATTTTTCTTGTTTCTTTTTATTACGCATTTTAATAATGTGGGTTCCTGGGTGAAATGGCAATTTTTGTTACCAAAAAACATATATCAAAAACCAATTTCAAATGTAATAATTTGAATGATTGCTGGTATTAGCCAATATAAATTCCAACCTAATTTTTATTTAAAAGTACAAATCATATTTCACCTGCACTATTGCCAAATGCCTTTAATTTTGATTCTGTAAAACCGGATTACAAATCGCATTACTATATATTAAAGAGTATAAAATCAATCAAATAACAAATAAAATGGTGTGTAAAAATCACGCCTAACATATATGTTCTTCCACGGATGAGCTGAATGGCAGGATGTGACAAAATATATATCTTTGATGATTAATAGTAAGATTGATAGATGCTCGGTAAATTTGTAAAGGATTTTTTTCGTGATAAACAGAAACCTGGTTACGGAGCCCTTGACATTTTTAAATACATTGGCCCAGGTTTGCTGGTGACAGTAGGTTTTATTGATCCTGGCAACTGGGCAGCAAACCTTGCTGCCGGATCCCAGTTCGGTTATCAGCTCCTCTGGATTATCACAGTTTCCACCATCCTGCTGATTATTCTTCAGCACAATGTTGCACACCTGGGAATTGCTACCGGTCTTTGTCTGGCAGAAGCTGCAGTGAAGTTCACTCCGAAATGGGCCTCCAGAACCCTGCTTTTTTCTGCCATGGGAGCCTCTGTTTCTACTTCTTTTGCGGAAATCCTGGGTGCTGCAGTAGCACTAAATATGCTCTTTGATATTCCTATACCTGCCGGGGCTTTAATGACATTTATTTTTGTCCTGGTACTGTTGCTTACAAATGGCTATTCCCGGATAGAGAAATTCATCATAGCTTTCGTTTCGGTTATAGGATTATCTTTTCTTTATGAATTGAAACTGGTAGATATAGATTGGGCACAGGCCGGGATAGGATGGATTAAACCATCGCTGCCAGAAGGATCCATCATCATCGTAATGAGTGTTTTGGGTGCAGTAGTTATGCCCCACAACCTTTTCCTGCATTCAGAAGTTATACAAAGCAGGCAATGGAACAGGGAAGATGAAAAAATCATCAGGAAACAGATGGATTATGAACTTTTTGACACGTTATTTTCCATGTTCTTAGGGTGGGCAATCAATAGTGCCATCATTATCTTAGCTGCATCAACCTTCTTCCAGCATTCAATCCATGTAGAAGAAATTCAACAGGCATCCGGCATCCTTAGTCCTATACTGGGAACGAACGCTGCAGTTGTTTTTGCAGTTGCCCTGTTACTCGCGGGAATTGCTTCTTCCATCACTTCCGGTATGGCTGCCGGTAGTATTTTTGCCGGCTTCTTTGGGGAACCATACGATATTAAAGATAACCATACTCGCCTGGGGGTGATAATTTCACTCACATTGGCATTCCTGGTCACTCTGTTTATCGGAAATCCTTATCATAGCATGATCATCTCGCAGATGATACTCAGCATTCAGCTTCCTGTTACCATTGTTTTTCAAGTCTACCTTACTTCTTCAAAAAAGGTGATGGGAAAATATGCCAATAAAAAAAGAACCATATTTCTGCTCTTGTTATCCGGCGGAATGGTGATCTTTTTTAACCTTTGGCTGCTCATGTCCTTCATCCTGTGAAATATTTTACCTTTGCTACTCGTTTGATTTTGGAATGATAACTGATTGACTAACCCTTTTTTATACATGATAAAATCAATCTTAAAGGGATTCCTGTATCTTCTGTTGCTGCTAATTTTGGTGGAACTGCTAATCTATTTTACCGTCCCCATCTATGATTTTTCACCTTCGCAACCATTTTCAGGAAATCAGATCTACAATCCTTATCAGGGGATGGACAGTACGCACTGGAAAAAGACCAATTTTCATTTTCACCTGAAAGCTTGGGGTGGATTAACCAGCGGACGAGGTAATACCGGGGAATTATTCTGGAATACATACAAAAAGCTGGGGTTCAATATGTCCTGTGTTTCCGATTACCAAAAGATAAATACTTTTAATAAGGATTCGGTTTTTTACATTCCGGCTTACGAACATGGTTTTGGTGTCAGAAAAAAACACCAGATACTGATCGGTGCAAAAGAGGTTTTATGGTTAGATTATTCATTGTTTCAGAACATCAACCATAAGCAGCACATCCTGAACTTGTTACGGCCATTCAGTGAAATTGTTGCGATCGCCCATCCTGACTGGGAAAGCGGATATTCTGCTACAGATTTGAAACATCTTTCCAATTATGATCTCATGGAGGTGCTTGATGAAAATTGGCGTTCCGTTCCATTATGGGATGCGGCTTTATCTTCCGGCCATCCTGTCTTTATCCTTGCGGATGATGATGCACATGATATAAAGAACCCATACCAGATAGGGAGATGCTGCACATTTATCAACTCTGCAACAATGCAATCGTCTGATCTTATCCACTCACTGAAAAGCGGAAAAGCTTTTGGAGCGGAAATTTATATGTCTACCGGTGAAACCTTTGAAGAAAAGTCTCAACGTGCGAGAGAAGTCCCGGCGTTAAATTCCGTTGTGGTCAGGAATGATACGTTACATGTAAATGTAAGTGCAAAAGCAATCGAATTTGTTTTCATAGGACAGGATGGAAAAACCAGAAAAATCAGCCGGCTTGGCAGGGAAGCGTGGTACAAAATTATACCGGAGGATACTTATATCCGGACAGAGATCCGGTTTTTTAATCACGATGGTGGACCGGGTACGATTTTCTATCTTAATCCTGTATTCCGCTATAACGGGGGAATCCCCTCCAATACTCTGAAAGCCGAGATCAATTGGCCCCGTACATGGATTTTCCGATTCTTTTCCATACCATCCCTTTTCCTCCTGGTTTTTCTTTGGTGGAGACAAAAAAAGAAAAAGCGGTTAACAAAAAAAACCACTGATGGTTTCTGAAAGACAGATCCCGCGTACCCTTTGGGTCTTGATCCTGCTGTCGCTGGCTTTAAGAGCCTTCGTTGCAGGTGCGATCGAATTTGGGAACGATGAAGTCTATTACTGGACGTATGCAAAATTTCCGGATTGGAGCCATTTTGACCATCCTCCGATGGTCGGCTGGGTAATCCAACTTTTCACCCTGAACCTGCATCTTGAAAGCGAATTTTTTATTCGGTTGGGTTCCGTTGTTTTCGGGACGATCAGTACCTGGATGATGTTCCTGATCGGAAAGAAAATAAAGGATTCGCTGACCGGACTTTATGCCGCTTTTTTATACACCTCATCGCTATATTGCACTATCATCACAGGAATCTTCATCATGCCGGATACACCCCAGGTACTTTTCTGGCTCCTCAGTATTTACTTGCTTTTAACTGCACTTCCTGATAAAAACCTGACGAAATCTTCCAGGAAGATCATTCTTGCTGCCGGTTTTACGATCGGACTTGCATTGCTGTCGAAATATCATTCTGTCTTCCTGATTTTTGGAGCATTTCTTTACATTCTTTTTTATAACAGGAAGTGGTTCAGGACAAAAGAATTATATCTTGCATTTGTCATCATAATTTTGGTTTTCCTGCCAGTTCTCATCTGGAATTATCACAATTCTTTCATCAGTTTCACATTTCATGAAAGCCGCATCGGGTATGTTAAATCTGGAATACGTTGGGATTATTTCCTTGCGGAAATGGCAGGAGAGTTTTTTTATAATAATCCGGTCAATGTAATTCTCATCCTCTTTGCTTTTTTTGCGCTCATCCGTAGGAAAAAATTCCTTCACAAAGATTATCTCCGGATTCTTCTTGTGATATCATTACCACTGGCTTTTGTTTTCCAGGCTTTTTCCCTTTATAGAAGCACCTTACCGCATTGGACTGGACCTGCTTACTTAGGATTTATCCTCATCACAGCATCTTTCCTCTCCGGAACCGGCGAAGCCTCGAGACCACGGAAATTATTTCCTTTCCCCGTTTTTATTTCAACTTTACTTCTCACACTGATTATCGTCCTTGGAGTTAGTCAGATTAACTTTGGATGGATAAATTTCAGGAAACTTGGAATGGATGATTTTTCTGCCCAGTTATACGGATGGAAACAGCTGGGTGCAAAGGTTGACCGGGTGCTGGAAGAGGATGTGATGAAAAATCATGCGGATAAAAATGCTCCCATCCTTTCATATCGTTGGTTTCCTGCAGCAAATATGGATTATTATATAGCCAGGCCGGCAAACCGGACAGTCTATGCACTTGGAACGTTGGAACGTGTGCATAAGTATTACTGGATAAACAATAAAAGAGGAACGCTCCGGAAAGGGACCAGTGCTTATTACATTGGTTTGAGTGATGATTTCAATGACCCAAAAAATTTATACAGCCATTTATTTGATTCAATTTCTTCTCCGGATACTTTGAAGATTTTCAGAGGAAAGGAATTGATCCGTCAAGCTTATGTTTACAGGCTTTATGGATTGACCAAAGAACTCTCCTTCAACAACAGGGATCATTATACAGGAGTGAGTCCTGCACAGATCAGGTATTGGGAGAACAAAATCCTCTCAAATCCTGAATGGTTAGATCTGGTAAAAAAGAAAGCCCTCGAAAAAGAGCTTCCATTGTCGGAACAAATCCGGGAAGAATCAATTTACATGGCTAACCAGGAAATAAACCCCTGATGACTATCCCGCATCCCAGATGGCGCGCGTTTGCAACGCGTGTCCTTATATCTAAGCTGGTGCGCGTTTGTAACGCGTGCCTTGATATCTTCTACCAGATGGCGCGCGTTTGCAACGCGTGCCCTGATATCTTAACTACCAGATGGCGCGCGTTTGCAACGCGTGTCCTTATATCTAAGCTGGTGCGCGTTTACAACGCGTGCCCTGATATCTTAACTATCCTTGCCC
>CAIWTA010000003.1 GCA_903915465.1 uncultured Bacteroidales bacterium
CTGGTATTTTAAAAGAAAATAACCCGCCTCATGAAATTCACGTTTAGAAAATCGAGGAGAGAGCGTTAAAAACTGCGGACTGTCTGAGGAGCGGAGCGACGAGTTTCCGCAGTTTAGCGAATGACGAAGATTTTTAGTGAATTTAGTGCAGCGGTGACTTTTACTTGGTACTTTCTTTTGGTGGAAGCAAAAGAAAGTACAATTGACCAAAAAAGAGTTATAATTTTTGATGTTCCTGTATTTTCCTATAAGTGGGGCACTCTGCGGTTTAATTTTTTCACACCGGAGGCATGAATTCATCTTGTTCCTACAGCAAGAACCATATGACCTTTTCATTTTGTTACTTTTCGTTGCAGCTCAACTTCAAAAATCTTGATCAATCCTGCACCGCAAAAAAAATTATAGCAGGAATATTTTATCTTTGTTTTTTAGAGACAATAGGCAATCGGGGTTTAAGAACAATAAACTTTATGGGAATGGAAAGAATTCCTAATGCCAGTTATTGTTCTTAACTTCGCTGTTTCACATTCTTATGTGCAATCGTTCATGATCCCCTGGAATTCGAAATTCCTCTATTACTGTACGCCATTGATCAAGGTTTCAAGATATATTACATGGCGGTTTGGCCGTAAATTCAGGTGTTCAGACCTGAATCTTGATAGTCTCAGGAAAGTAGTAATACCAGGCATGATCATGTCAGCGGATGGGATAAAAAGAGTTACCAGAAACCGAGTGAATTTAAACATTTATGTGAGGTAAAGATCCTCCGGCCTGCGGATCTTTACCATAACCGCAAAGCATGGGAAGTAGTATTTCAGTTAAATTCAGATGTCCGACAGCAAAGAAAATAAAAGTGCGTTAAATGTGATGAAAGGCACTAGCCAGCCATCGCCGATCAATGAAGAGGCAGCAAATAAGATCCGTTCCCATAAAGCACGTCTATTGACGACAAAGGAATACCTTAACGGGATTTTTTCCGGAAACCGAACCATCCTGAGCAAAGCTATTACCCTCATTGAAAGTAATCTTCCCGCACACAAGGTCAAGGCACAGGAGATCATCGGGGAATGCTTGAAGCAGGCCGCAGTCAGCCCCTCCGGTATCTGCCCTCCGGCACAAGGTATCAGGATTGGAATCACCGGAGTTCCGGGCGTTGGGAAAAGCACTTTTATAGAAGCCATTGGGAATTACCTGACAAGCATCGGGCACAAAGTTGCTGTGCTGGCTATTGATCCCAGCAGTAGCCGCTCAAAAGGAAGCATTCTTGGCGACAAAACCCGGATGGAAGAACTTGCAATTGACCCGTCAGCATTTATACGTCCTTCTCCTTCTGCTGGATCCATTGGTGGAGTGGCCAGGAAAACACGCGAAACCATTATTCTTTGTGAAGCAGCCGGGTTTGATGTCATTTTCGTAGAAACCGTTGGTGTGGGACAATCTGAAACCGCTGTTCACGGAATGGT
This sequence comes from uncultured Bacteroidales bacterium, assembly GCA_903915465.1. Lineage (GTDB taxonomy): Bacteria > Bacteroidota > Bacteroidia > Bacteroidales > FEN-979 > FEN-979. The sequence continues at coordinate 1,464 of CAIWTA010000003.1, forward strand.
GGATTTCTTCCTGTTGCTTCTTCTGGCTGGAGCCGGGGATGAGCTCCAGGGAATCAAACGCGGTATTATCGAAATGGCTGATCTGCTTTTAATTAACAAAGCGGATGGGGATAATATCAGAAAAACATTACTGGCCAAAACGGAATATTCCAACGCACTCCACCTATTCCCACCATCTGATTCCGGCTGGATTCCCTGCGTTGATACCTGCTCTTCTCTGACAAAAGAAGGGATTTCAAGTATCTGGGATCGTATCCTTGAATACCGCAAATTCGCAGAAAAGAATGGATATTTTTGCAAGAAACGGATGGAGCAAAACCGCCAGATATTTTACGAGTCAATTGAAGAAACTTTAAAATCGAATTTTTTTTCACGAAAAGACCTTTCCCAACAATTGAAAAAGCTGGAATTGGAAATCATTTCTGGCAAAATGAATCCGTATGTTGCAGCACATCGACTGCTAGGGGAATACTTTCATTGAAAACCTTCGTGTAACTTCGTGAAATAATTCAACCGGATTATAGTTTCTTCTTTTCTAGTACCGGCACCAACAATGACAAAACAATAAAAAAGGAAAGAATTCCCAAAATGATCGACAGTGTCACGATAGTTGAAATATGCAGCCCAAGTAACATCTTGACTCCAACGAAGGACAGCAGGAAAGCCAAACCGAGTTTGAGAAAATGGAAACGGCTCATGATATCCATTACCAGGAAGAATAATGAGCGTAAGCCAAGAATGGCGAAGATGTTGGAGAAAAAAACGATAAACGGATCAATGGTTACGGAAAATACAGCCGGAACAGAATCCACTGCAAACAATACATCCGAGAATTCGATTATTATCAGCACAATCAGGATTGGTGTGATGTAAAACTTCCCGTTCTTCCTGACCCAGAAATGTTTTCCTGTATCTTCTTTCGTGACAAGAAAGATCTTAGAAATGACTTTGACAATGGGGTGATTAACAGGATCAATTCTGTCATCGGGTTTCCCGAAAAAGAACTCCCAGCCCATTTTCCCTCCCAGGAAAATAAGCATTCCTCCAAAGACCCATAATATCCAATCGAACTTCTGGATCATTGCACTTGCAAGAAAGATAAAAAGAAATCTCATAACGATCGCCCCCAGTATTCCCCAAAACAGAACCCGGTGATAATATTTTGGAGGAATATTAAAAGAAAGGAAAATCATGATGATCACAAAAATGTTATCTACCGATAAAGAATATTCAATAAGGTAACCCGTTAGAAACTCAAGGGAAAGGTTGATATTGTAAACTTTGATAGCTTCCTGGAAAGACAATCCCTCGATCTTAATAGGATGATGAAACAGTATTATGTTTGCTTTGATTCCATCAATATCAGTAAGGTTATGAAGCTGATGACCAAAAAACCGGAGCAATAAATAAAAGCCCAGAGACATTCCAACCCAAACGATGGTCCAGGTAAACGCTTCACGGAAAGTGAGTGCATGACTCTTCCTGTTAAAAACGCCAAGGTCAAGTGATAACATCAGGAAGATGAATATCAGGAACCCTGAAAAAATAAGGATTTCATGTGTGTATGGAAGCATCGTTACAGATGTTCATATTGCTCTGCCAAAATTAATAATTTTTGGCTAATTTTGCGACGTTTCGTGAGTTCTGAAAAGCAATTAATCTATGAAAGACACCGGAGTTGTACTGAATCCAAACCCATTAATTCATTTCCTGGAAAAACCTTCTGAGGATTTTACAAAGAATGACCTTATCCGATTTATTGAAGCAAACGGAATTGAGATGGTGAATTTTCGTTATGCAGGAGCAGATGGGCGACTGAAGACACTTAACTTCATAATTAAGAACAAGCAGCACTTAGATAACATCCTTAGCGCAGGAGAAAGAGTTGATGGATCAAGTCTTTTTCCGCATTACGTGGAAGCAGGTTCCAGCGACCTTTACGTGACGCCCCGATACCGGACTGCCTTTGTAAACCCATTTTCCGAAATCCCATCCATTGATATTCTTTGCTCCTATTATGATAAGGATGGTTTGCCTTTTACAAATTCTCCGGAATTTATATTAAAAAAAGCACATGAAGTTCTGAAAACCCGGACAGGCTATTCTTTTGAAGTAATGGGGGAATTGGAATATTACATTATCAGTGAGTTAGACCGACTTTTTGAAGCTGCTGATCAACGTGGGTATCATGAGTCTGCCCCATTCTGCAAATGGGAAAAATTGCGGACTGAGGCAATGCGGGCAATTGCCAGATGCGGTGGTTTTATCAAATACGGGCATTCAGAAGTCGGCAATTTCATTGAAGATGGGTTGGCTTTCGAGCAGAACGAAATTGAATTTACTCCGGTCAAATTGGAAGAAGCTGCTGATCAGATCCTCATTGCAAAATGGGTCCTTCGTTCTTTAGCATATAAATATGGCGTTAGTATAACCTTTGCTCCAAAAATCACTACCGGTAAAGCTGGAAGCGGGCTGCATGTGCATACACGTCTTATGAAAGAAGGGAAGAATCAAATGGTTGAAGAGGGTATTCTTTCTTCCACTGCAAAAAGGGCAATCGCCGGGTACCTCGATCTTGCCCAGTCTCTTACTTCATTTGGAAATACTATACCCACATCCTATTTGCGCCTTGTCCCACACCAGGAAGCACCGACTAATATCTGCTGGGGCGATCGCAACCGCTCCGTACTTGTGCGTGTTCCATTAGGATGGAATACCAAGAACAATATGCTTTCAGATGCCAATCCAAAAGAAACAGAACGACAAAAAAACTTCAGCAGCCGGCAAACAGTCGAGTTCCGTTGTCCCGATGGATCTGCTGATATTTATCTGTTGTTCGCCGGACTTACTGTAGCGGCCCGGCATGGGTTGGAGATGAAAAATGCTTTGAAGCTTGCAGAGAAATCCTATGTTGATGTTAATATCTTCGAGGAGAAATATAAAGACCGGGTAAGTAAATTGCAGCAGCTTCCCGATTCCTGCTGGCATTCTGCAGATTGCCTCGAAAAGCAAAGAGCAATATTTGAAGAACATGGGGTATTTCCTCATAAGATTATTGATGGAGTAATTCGTAAACTCCGATCTTACAATGATGTTAATCTCAGAGAAACGCTCAAAGACAATGAGAAAGAATTGCTCAAGTTAGTTAACACCTATCTTCATTGTGGTTAATCTGATCCTATAACCGCATGTTAATAAGTGGTTTACAACTATCCATAAAAGGGAAGCAGCCAAATTGGCGGTCCGCCTCCGACAACACGCGACAATAAGTCGCTTTTCTGATACTAATATTCTTATGGTACAAAAATTGATCTTTTGTGGTGATGTCTAACCAAAAAGAAACGGAGGTAACATTATGAGTATGATCAGATGGTCAAAGCCAAATGCTTTATCAGATGTCTTTCAGAATTTTTTCGATAACGATTTTACAGACATGTTCAACCGCAGATTTAGTGACCCGGCGGCAAATATTCTTGACAATCCGGATGCTTTCCAGCTGGAACTGGCGGCTCCTGGGATGGAAAAAAATGATTTCAAGATTCATCTTGAAAATAACGTGTTAACAATTTCTTCTGAAGTTCAAGACGAAAAAACGGAAGAAGGGAAAAATTACACACGCAAGGAATTCCATTATGGGTATTTTACCAGGTCATTCACTCTTCCAAAATCCATTGATCTGGATAAAATCAAAGCAGATTATGACAATGGCATTCTGAAGGTTCTCCTGCCCAAGAAAGAGGAATCACGGCTCGATGTCAAAAAGGAAATTAAGATTTCTTAACGAATGCGGGAATGCGGGAATTCAGAATTGACGGGAGGTGGTTATTTTTTGATGTTATTCGAATTTTATAACTGATCTGATTTCTGCGTTCCTGCATTCTGAATTCATTAGTAATAACTCATGTCTAAGACAATCAAAGCCCACATTTCACTTCTTGCCACAACGCTGATTTTTGGGTTTCATTACGCGATTGCCAAAGGGATTATGCCAGTTCCTTTGCATCCGATGCAATTGCTTTTTTTACGTTTACTGGGCGGGGTAATTCTTTTTTGGATTTTCCAACGTCTTTTTGTTCCGGAAAAAGTAGAGAGGAAAGATCTTTTCATCCTTGCACTTTGCGGGTTGGTTGGATTTGCGCTGAATCAGGCTTTTTTTTATGAAGGTCTGAATCTGACAACACCTGTTGATGCCTCTATCATCCATGTTCTTAATCCCGTATTTGTATTAATTTTTGCCGGTATCCTGATCCACGAGAAAGTCACCTGGCTGAAAGTCGTTGGGGTTGCATTGGGCGCATGTGGTGCATTGATACTGATTCTGTATGGAAAGTCATTCAGTACCGGCACAAATTCTTTTGCAGGAAATATCCTGGTACTACTCAATATGTTTTTTTATGCATTGTACCTCGTATTAATTAAACCCATGGTAGGGAAGTATCATACCACCACCATTCTCAAATGGGTCTCGTTTTTCGGATTTATCTTCATCCTGCCTTTTTCGTTAAAAGGTGTAACAGAAATTTCCTTTCAATCATTAACAATAAAAGCATGGCTTTCGATCGGGTACATCATCCTGATGAATACTTTTCTTGCATACCTGCTGATTAATTATTCGCTAAAACAACTGAGTACCAGCATGGTCAGTTTTTACAGTTACCTTCAGCCTGTGATTGCTTCCCTGATGTCTGTATCTATTGGGGTTGAAAAAATTACATTCCCCAAAATAATTGCAGCAATTCTTATTTTTTGTGGAGTTTTCCTTGTCAACAAAAAGAATGAGGGTGAAAAACTTAAAGCAGATGCCTGAAAGGAACCAGGAGCCCTTCAAATATTTTTTCAATCAATGGCCTGTGCGACCAAATTTCATAATTGAACTCTTCAGAGTTGGCTAATGTTTCATTGATGTGATCCTGCAATTGACTGAGCACATCAGGGTCACTTCCGATCAATGCAATTTCATACTGGTAACGGAAACTCCGGTAATCAAAGTTGGCAGAAGAAATAGAGAAAGTATCATTATCAATAACCATCAATTTTGCGTGAAGATTATGTGGGCCAAAAAACAGCAGTTTCACATGGTTCTTATGTAGTATTCCGAGGTATTTGTTCCGGAGAATGTCAATCATCCGGACATCCGAATGTTTGGGCATAATCACTTTCACATCTACTCCTCTTTTTGCAGCATCCATGATCGATTTGCGCAAAAGATATCCGGGAAGGAAATAAGGAGTCTCAATAACTACTGAATTTTCTGCCAGTTTAATAAGTTGAGCGTATTTCTTCTTCAAACGCTGAAGCGGAATTGACGGCACATCCCGGATTAACTCCCAACTTCCAAACCTGATCTTTCTGGTAAATGTCAGTTTATTTGGTATGATATATGGGTTAAACGCGACAAAATTCTGCAGAAACACTTTCCTGAATATCATGCTCATCTCGCCTTTTGTCCTTAATGCTAATTCCCTCCAGTTAAGATTATATCCTGTGATGTTCATTGAACCGATATACGAGATTTCATCATCAATGACTAATATCTTTCGATGATCACGACGGTGACCACGCGTGAAAATATCACTGTTCATCTTGATCTTCTCGAAAAATTTCACTTCACCACCATATCGTATCAAATTCTCAAAGAAGGATTCGGAAACAGGTCCTCTGCCCCATGAATCAATAAGAATTTTTACGTCGACACCTTCGTTGGCTTTCCGCGTAAGGGCATCCCTGAATTTGATGCCGATATGATCATTTGCGAATTTGTAGGTCTCCAGGTAAACGTAACGTTTTGCCCGGGAGATATCGCTGAGCATGAGGTTGTAAAACTTTAACGGATCGTCCAGTACCAGGTATTCCATGAGGTAAAATTAACGTTTTTTTGTGTATGTTTGCAAAAAAGGGTGTATGATCTCGTCTATGACTGGTTACGGGAAAACAATTGTTGAACTTCCCGGGAAGAAATTAAGCATTGAGATTAAATCGCTAAACAGTAAGGCGATGGATATCTCGGTTAAATTGCCCGGAGTATTTCGCGGCAATGAGTTAGAACTCCGTACTTTACTTTCACAGCAATTCCAGCGTGGCAAAGTTGATCTATTTATCTCATCTGATGATACTTCTGACACACCAAATTTCCACATTAACAAAGTGTTAGTAAAAAAGTATTACCAGGATTTAAAAGATCTTTTTATGGAAATCGGGGAGGAAAATCATGGTATTCTGCTTCCGATTATCCTTAAAATACCGGATGTTTTGCAGGGAGAAAAGACTGAAGCTGAAGAATCCGATTGGTCTTTGGTCAGGGAGGGAATTGAGAAAGCTATTGTGTTGGTTCATGAGTTCCGGCTCAATGAAGGGTTAATCCTCGAAAAGGATATGCTGACCCGGGTCGGGCTGATTCTCAACTTGCTTGATTCTATCGCACCTTTCGAAGCTTCCCGGATAAAAGATATTCGTGACAGGATTAAGACTGGGTTCCAGAATCTCTGCAAATCTGAAAACCTTACTGTAATCCCTAACGACAATCGTTTTGAACAAGAGCTTATCTATTACTTAGAGCGATTAGATATCACTGAAGAAAAGGTCAGGTTACAGAAACATTGCGACTATTTTATCGCCACCTTCAAAGATCCAGATTCACAAGGGAAAAAATTAGGTTTTATTGTCCAGGAAATGGGCCGTGAGATCAATACAATTGGATCCAAGGCCAATGAGGCAGAGATTCAGAAAATCGTTGTTCAGATGAAAGACGAGTTAGAGAAAATCAAGGAACAACTGGGGAATATTTTATAGCCCCTCCTCCTTCTCCCCCTCCCAAAATGGGGAGGGGGTTGGGGGGTGGGGTAAAAACTTATGAAGCACAAAGCCATTATTATATCAGCACCTTCGGGAGCAGGAAAAACGACGATTGTCAAGCACCTGCTTTCCACAATTCCCCAGTTGGAATTCAGCATTTCCGCCTGCAGCAGGCAAAAGCGGAATAACGAAACCGATGGTTCAGATTATTATTTTATATCGGCCGAAGAATTCCGGCAAAAAATTAAGCAGGAAGAATTTGTAGAGTGGCAGGAAGTTTATCCGGGAAGTTATTATGGAACGCTGAAATCAGAATTGGAACGCATCTGGTCAAAGAATAAAGTTCCGATTTTTGATGTGGATGTTTACGGAGGACTGAACCTGAAGAAATACTTCGGAGAAGAGGCTCTGGCAGTGTTTGTTCAGCCGCCATCCATAGATGTTCTGGAAAACAGGTTGAGAAACCGGGGTTCAGAAGACGAAGACAATCTGAAAAAACGATTAAATAAAGCCAAACAAGAACTTTCTGCTGCAAACTTTTTTGACCGGATTATTGTAAATGATGACATTTCATCTGCAAGCAATCAGGCAACAGCTATAATTTCTTCCTTTTTACCCGTAAGTCAAGGCTTATGAAAATGAAGAAATCCAGAACTGGATTATTTTTTGGTTCCTTCAATCCCATCCACACCGGCCATCTGATGATCGCCAATTATATGGTGGAATTTACGGATATCAGTCAGGTTTGGTTTATCGTTTCCCCTCACAATCCGCTCAAAGATAAAACCACTTTACTTGCCGACCACCACCGGTTGGCTATGGCAAATATCGCAGTTGAAGATGATCAGCGGTTCAGGGCTTCAAATATTGAATTCCATCTGCCAGAGCCATCTTATACAATCGATACGCTCACTTTTCTTCAGGAAAAATATCCCAAGACTGAATTCGTAATCATTGCCGGTCAGGATAATCTCCCGTATCTTCATAAATGGAAGAACTTTGAGCAATTGCTGGAACAATACGAGATTTATCTTTATCCCAGGCCGCAGGTTGCGGAAAGCAGGTTCGACAAGCATCCCCATATTCATTTTACGGAATCTCCCCTCATTGAGGTCTCTTCAAGTTTTATACGAAAATCCATAAAAGAGAAAAAGGATATCCGGCATTTTTTACCGGAAAAAGTCTGGAAATACCTGAAGGAGATGCATTTTTATGAATGACCGGGGGAGGATTTACGATTTTAGATTTACGATTTTGCAATTAACAAGGAATTAATCGAAAATCAAAAATTCATTCGTAAATCGTAAATCTAAAATCGTAAATTTATCTTACAGCGTTCTTTTCGCAAACCCCTTCACAGCTATCAGCGTTTTCCCGGGCTCCTCGATGTAGCCCATATGACCGGTTTCTCTCAAGATCAGCGATTGGCTATGCGCAGGAAGTGAAATCATCTCCCATAATCTGGCAACGGGAGCCTTGCTGTCTTTTAATCCTAAAATGAAAAGGACAGGCAATGAAGTTGTTCTTAACAACAGAGTTTGGTCATATCGGTCTTTCATTCCTTCAAGAGAAGCGACAATGTTTTCTTTTTGCATCTTTTTAGCACGCCGGATCAGTTGATTGATCTCCTTTGCATATATTTCACGCACTTCTTCAGGAAACAGACCTGCAATAAACTGGGCAATGAAGCTAAATTTATCTTCATTCACAAGCCGGATGGTTTTTTCACGGTTTTCTTTATCCTGTTGAGTATCTGGAAATACATGTGAATGAAATAAGCAGAAACCCCTGAGCATTTCAGGATATTTCCCTGCAAAGGCGAGCGTCACATAGCCCCCCATGGAATGGCCGATCATTATGCATTTCCGGACTTTACGCGCTTTTAATACTTTATGGACAACTTCGGCTTGTACTTCCATTGTATGAATTCCACCAAGTCCTTCACTTTTCCCATGGCCAGGGAGGTCTATAATGATCACACGGAAGTCAGCAATAAGTTCTTTAGCAAAGTTTTTCCAGATCTTTCCTGATTCAGTAAACCCATGGAGGAGAACCAACGTTTTACCCTGGCCCTGATCGGAGAAATTGATTTTCTTATTTTCAAAAATTATGCGTTTCATTGTGTATTACATATTCATCATCGATTCGACATCAGCTATTGTTTTGGGTATGGGCGTGCCTAATACGCGGCAACCGGTATCGGTCACAAGGATGTCGTCCTCAATCCGGATGCCACCGAAATCTCTATATGTTTCAACTTTGTCGTAGTCAATAAATTCTCCCAGTTTATTTTCAGATTTCCAGTTATCAATCAGGTCCGGAATAAAGTATATTCCTGGTTCGATTGTCATCACAAAATCCTTCTGCAGCCTTCTGCCGAATCGCAGGAAAGCAAGACCAAATTCTTTGCTCCGCGTAATTTCTTCATCATAACCAATATGATTCTCTCCTAATCCTTCAAGGTCATGAACGTCCAAGCCCATTGGATGGCCTAAGCCATGTGGGAAGAAAAGTGTGTGTGCGCCTTTGTCAACGGCATCCTTCGGATCACCTTTCATCAATCCAAGATTTATCAAACCTTTTGCAATTTCAGTCGCCGCTAATAGATGAATATCCCTGAAAATAACTCCGGGTTTAACTGCAGCAATCGCGGCGAGGTTTGTATTGAGAACGATTTCATAAATCTCTTTTTGACGTTGGGAAAATTTCCCTCCCACAGGAATGGTACGGGTAATATCACTGGCATAATGAAGCTCAGATTCGCAACCGGCATCAATAACCAGCATTCGGCCTTCTGATAAAATATTCCCGTGGTAATGATTATGAAGAGTCTGTCCGTTAATCGTTAGTATGATTGGGAATGAAACCGGGCCTCCATTTGCAAGAGCGATACCTTCCAGGGTTCCGGCTATTTCTCTCTCGACAACTCCAGGTTTTGCCATTTTCATTCCGGTAGTGTGCATTTTATATGCCACATCAATCATTTGCTCAATTTCCTTTACTTCAAGTACATCCTTTTTCATCCGGAGTTTGACGACTCCCCTGATCAATTCAAGAGAAGCATTTGCACGGACTTCAGTAATTGGTATATCAAGCAAACCGGAAATCAGAATGATGATTTCACTTCTGTATGGGGGCAAGAAATGAATCTTGCGTCCTTTATTCTTTGCTGCCTGAATCATCACACCTATTTCTTTCAGCAGAGCTGTTTTCTCAACCCCCACTTTCTGGCCTTGTTCCCTGATAGTAGATTGTTTCCCCATCCAGATGATGTCGTCAATGCCCACATCATTTCCAAAAATATAGTCGTTGCCATCATCCAGATCCATGACGCCAAAAACATCCGAGCGGTCAAGGCCAAAGAAATAAAGAAAACTACTGTCCTGCCGGAAAGGATATATATTTGCAGGGTAATTAAAAGGAACGTCAGAATTTCCTGGAAAAAAAACCAATCCAGATAAAAGTTCTTTCCTGAGTTTTTCCCTTCTATCCGAATAAACTTTTGCCGAGAACATAATTTAAAATGATTAAAAATTAAAAAAAAACTTTTGTCGTTTGTCTGTATGCGATAATTAAATTCTAATTTTGAAATACGTAACAAAAATACTTAAAAGCGCATTATGAATTCTTCTTTCCTGAAATTTTCATCTATCACTAAAAAGATCTGGATGGCCTTTTTGGGTCTTTTCCTGATGCTTTTTCTCTTAGTTCATCTTGGGATTAACCTTTGTTTATTGAGAGATGACGGAGGTAAATGGTTTAATGATGCTTCTCATTTTATGGGAACCAATTATCTTGTGAAGATTTTTGAAATTATTTTATTCGGAGGATTTTTCCTTCATGTTTTTCTGGGGATTGTCCTTCAGGTAAAAAACTGGATGGCACGTCCGGTCCGGTATAAGGTAAACAGCAAATCTACCACACCTTTTCTTTCCAAATACATGATCTATACCGGTGTCATTGTATTGATTTTCATTGGGATACACTTGATGAATTTTTTCTTTATCAAGATTGGATGGGTGGAAAGTCCTGTAGACATGCTGGAGGGAGGAGAACCTGATTTTTACACTGCTGCAGAATGGCTCTTTACGCAGCCGCTGTATTCCATTGTTTATATACTCTTGATTATAGTCCTCGGCTTTCATCTTAATCATGCGTTCCAGGCTGCGTTTCAGACGCTGGGTTTGGAACATAAAAAATACACTCCTGCCATAAAAATTGCCGGGACTCTGTATTCGATTTTTATTCCTTTTGGTTTTATTCTTATTCCGATTTATTTTCTTTTTATCTGACAGGTATCATGGCTGAACTTCAAGCAAAAATCCCGAATGGCCCTCTGGCCGGGAAGTGGACAAATTATAAAGACCACCAGAACTTAGTTAATCCAACCAACAAGCGGAAACTTGATATTGTTGTCGTTGGTACCGGTCTGGCCGGAGCTTCTGCGGCTGCTTCGCTGGCAGAAATGGGTTTCAATGTGAAAATATTTTGTTATCAGGACAGTCCCAGACGTGCACATAGCATTGCTGCGCAAGGAGGAATCAATGCTGCAAAGAATTACCCAAATGATGGAGACAGTATTTATCGTTTATTTTATGATACTATTAAAGGTGGCGATTACCGTTCGCGGGAAGCAAATGTTTACCGCCTGGCGGAAGTCAGCAATAACATCATTGACCAATGCGTAGCCCAGGGTGTTCCTTTTGCCAGGGAATATAGCGGGTCTTTGGAAAACCGGTCGTTTGGCGGAGCGCTTGTTTCACGCACATTCTTCGCCCGGGGGCAGACAGGACAGCAATTGTTGCTTGGAGCATATGGCGCCCTCAGCAGACAAATCAAGTTGGGAATGGTCACGATGTACAACAGGCATGAGATGCTTGACCTGGTAATTGTGGAAGGGAAAGCTCGTGGAATTATCGCCCGGGATCTGGTGACCGGGAAACTGGAACGTCATTTCGGCCACGCTGTTGTAATGGCTACTGGCGGATACGGCAATGTTTTTTATCTTTCCACAAATGCAATGGGATCAAATGTCAGCGTGTGCTGGCAGGTTTTCAAAAAAGGCGCATACTTTGCAAATCCATGTTTCACACAGATTCATCCGACCTGCATTCCTGTTCATGGCGATTACCAGTCGAAACTGACATTGATGAGTGAAAGTCTCCGCAATGATGGCCGTATCTGGGTTCCAAAAAAGAAGGAGGATGCTGAAAAACACCGGAAAGGGCAAATAAAAGCAAAGGAAATATCAGAAGATGACAGGGATTATTATCTGGAACGGCGGTATCCGGCGTATGGAAATCTTGTTCCCCGTGATGTTGCTTCAAGAGCGGCAAAGGAACGTTGTGATGCAGGTTTTGGAGTTGGACCAACCGGATTGGCTGTCTTCCTGGATTTTGAAGGCGCTATCAAACGTCTGGGAAAACATGTGATTGAAGAAAGATACGGTAATCTTTTCCAGATGTATGAAAAGATCGTTGATGAAAACCCTTATGAAAACCCGATGATGATCTACCCTGCTGTGCATTATGCGATGGGAGGTACATGGGTGGATTATGAACTGATGACCACTATTCCAGGCTTATACGCGCTTGGTGAGGCGAATTTCTCTGACCACGGAGCTAACCGGCTGGGTGCTTCTGCGCTGATGCAGGGTTTGGCTGACGGCTATTTTGTTTTGCCTTATACTATTCAGAATTACCTGGCAGGGGAAATCCGTGTTCCCAGGATGTCAACCGACAAGCCTGAATTTGAAGATGCGGAAAAGAATGTCCGAAACCGGTTGGAGAAGTTGATCGGCATCAAGGGATCGAAATCTGTAGACTATTTTCATAAGGAACTGGGCAAGATCATGTGGGAATATGTTGGTATGGGAAGAAATGAGCAAGGCTTGAAAAAAGCAATTGAGCTAATCCGGGCATTACGGAAAGATTTCTGGAAAGATGTGCGTATTACAGGATCGCTCGAAGAATTAAACCCCGAGCTTGAAAAAGCCAATCGTGTTGCAGATTTTCTTGAAATGGGCGAGTTGCTTGCATTGGATGCACTAACCCGCAATGAAAGCTGTGGCGGGCATTTCCGCGAAGAATACCAAACCAGTGAAGGAGAATGCCTGCGGAATGATCTTGATTATATGTATGTGGCAGCGTGGGAATACCTGAAAGACGGGGAATTCGAATTGCATAAGGAACCCCTGAAATATGAGGAGATCGAAGTAAAACAACGCATCTATAAATAAAAATAATAGTTAAGTTTATTACATATCATTAAATGTTAATGACTAATTACTAATCACCAATCACTAATCACCAATCACTGAATCATGGATTTGACATTAAATATCTGGCGACAAAAAGATGCAAAGTCAAAAGGTAGGTTTGTCACCTACCAACTGAAAAACATCTCCCAAAATTGTTCCTTCCTTGAGATGCTTGACATCCTGAATGAACAGCTGATCATGCAAAACCAGGAACCTGTGGCTTTTGACCATGACTGCAGAGAAGGGATTTGCGGGATGTGCAGCTTGTATATCAATGGCCGGCCGCATGGCCCGGATGATGCTGTAACAACGTGTCAGTTGCATATGCGTAAATTCAAAGACGGAGATACCATCGTTGTCGAACCTTGGAGAGCCAGGCCATTCCCCGTCATTAAAGACCTTCTGGTTGACCGGACTGCATTTGATAAGATTATTCAGGATGGAGGTTACATTTCTGTGAATACCGGCGCGGCTGCCGAAGCAAATAATATCCTCGTCAGTAAAACATCTGCAGAGCTTTCTATGGATGCAGCCGCCTGTATCGGATGCGGCGCATGTGTGGCAGCCTGTAAGAATGCATCTGCCATGCTTTTCGTTTCTGCAAAAGTTTCCAACCTTGCTTTGTTGCCGCAAGGTAAGATCGAAGCGAAGAGCCGTGTCCAAAAGATGGTTTCAAAGATGGACGAACTTGGATTCGGGAACTGCACCAACACGTACGCATGTGAGGCTGAATGCCCGAAACTAATCTCACGATCGAATATTGCCCGTCTTAACCGGGAGTTTTTTTGTGCAAAAATCGCATAACAATATTCCTCATTTGTATGACAAATGGCAGTCCGGAGTTTGGATGAGAATCTCTGCCGGGGTCAGGTCTTCAATTCTCCCTCTATTTGCGAAAATCAAATTTCCCTTCCCCACTCATATTTATTTCTTACGGTTGTTACAAATCCAACAGATCCTATTGGCAATATAAATCTCACTTATTCCGGCATCTCAAAAAAAGATAGTGCCAATCTCTTCTGTGGTGCTTTACTTTTTTATTAGATTTGTAATATCCAATGATTCCCAACAGAAAGCGATAATGATTAAAAAAATTCTTATTGCATCGATTTTCATATTCATCTGTGACTACGGCTATTCCCAACAATATTTTTTCTCTGCTTATTCCATCGAACAGGGCCTCTCTCAAAGTGTTGTCAATTGCCTTTTCCAGGATTCCAAAGGCTATCTCTGGATGGGGACCCAAAATGGGTTGAACAAGTTCGACGGGTATAATTTTGAGATTTTTTCATATAATCCAACAGATACTAATACCATATCAAACAACTGGGTTTACTCAATAAATGAAGATCAGGAAGGCAATCTTTGGATCGGTACCAAGAGCGGATTGAACAAATTTATCAGAAGCGAAAAGCGGTTTGAACGGATCTATTACAAAACCAGCTATCCAAACGATGTATCCGAATATGTGTATGATGCGATACCTTCGGGGAATGGGTTGGTTATCATTAATACTCCGCCAGTATTAACAATATATGATTCACATAAAAAAGAATTCAATCATTATTTTAATAATCTGGAATTTGACGGAGCAGTCAAAGACAACCATATCCCTTTGTTAGAAGATTCGGAAGGGCTTATTTGGGTGGGTTCCGCAAAAGGTCTTTCCTGTTTTAATCGCAAGGAAAAGCAATTCACTAACTACCTGAGGAATGGGGAAGATTTAAATTCAATCAGTGATAATAACATTACTGCATTATTCGAAGATAAACACGGAGATATTTGGATCGGCACTTCAAATGGTCTTAATAAATACGATAAAAACACAAAAGCGTTTGTCAAATATTTTAACGAACCGAAAAACAAATTTTCACTAAGCAATAATTTTATTCGTGCAATAGCAGAGGACAAATCAGGAAATCTTTGGATCGGTACGGAAGGTAGCGGTTTACTCAAAATGACCAATTCAAAAGACGGGAAAGCGATTTTCGAAGAGTTTTCCAGTAAGAACAACGGCTTAAGTCATAATATTGTTCTGGCCTTAATGGTTGACAAATCGCAGAATCTCTGGGTTGGAACGCTACAAGGTGTCAGTAAAACCGATTTGAAAAAACGAAAATTTCAATTGTACAGAGAAAGCTCCTCTCCTTACTCTGTTAATTTACTTGGCAATGTTATTGCATCAATCTATAAGGACGAGAAAAATATCCTTTGGGTTGGGAACTGGGGACAAGGATTGAATTTATTTAACAGGAAAACCGGTGAAGTTGAGCATTTTTCTTCCCGGGAGAAAAAAAACCATTATCTGCCAAATGATTTTGTTCATGTAATTTTTGAAGATGGACAAAAAAGAGTCTGGCTTGGAACGAGAGACGGCATTTTCATTTATCAAAAGGGGAAAAACTGTTTTATCAGGTTGAACGAATTTTTTGCAAATAAACATTTATCAGGATTTCAGGGCATCCGTATTTATTCAATCATTCAGGATAAAGCCGGAAATTACTGGATCGGGACGCAAACCGGGCTATTTAAGATCAATCTGACCATATTCACAACTGAACTGTTTCAAAAAGAAGCAGAGGAAAGCCATAAAATCAGCAGCAACCTTATTTATTGTCTGTTAGAAGACCGCGATGGATTAATTTGGATTGCCACGTTGGACGGGCTTGATGTTTATCATCCGAAATCAGGGGAAATAACGCATTATAAAAAATCCAAGAGTTCAACAAACTCGCTCTGTGATAATTTTGTCATTTCTTTATGTGAAGATCATAAAGGAAACATATGGATCGGAACAAGTACATACGTAAATGAATTTGTAAAAAAAGATTCTGCATTTGTCTATTATTCTCAGAAAAACGGGTTACCGAATAACCGGATATTTGAAATCCTGGAGGATCACCTTCACAATCTTTGGTTTGCAACAGGAAATGGCCTTTCCCGGTTTGACACGCTTACTAATAGTTTCCGAACCTACACTGTGGATGAAGGTTTGCAGAGCCCTGAATTTAATTTAAGGGCAAGTTTTAAAAGTAAAGATGGGGAAGTTTTTTTTGGAGGAATGAATGGTTTTAACTCATTTTTCCCGGATTCCCTAAATGATAACCCATTTGTTCCTGCAATTGTTTTTACTTCGTTTCATAAAAACCAGGGGGGAAAAGAGGTTTTGCTGGATGTGGAAAATAAACCCGAAGTTGTACTGCACTACAACGATTATCCATTTACAATTGAATTTGCTGCACTGGAATTCACAAATCCTGAAAAGAACAACTATGTATACAGGATGTTAGGAGTTTCTGACGAATGGATCAATATTGAAAACCGGCGTTTTGTTCCTTTTTCGAACTTACCACCAGGTGAATATACTTTTCAGGTCAAATGCTCAAACAACGACGGGAAGTGGAGTGAGGAATTGAAAAGTCTGAAGATCATTATCCTTCCACCCTGGTGGAAAACCTGGTTTGCATATTTTTCGTACGGTGTAATTATTGTCTTTGTAATCATCATTGTTGTTTTTGCGAGGGAAAGGAAAGTAAAAAGAGTAAGAATTCTCCTTGAACAGAAGGTTCAACAGAGAACTCTTCAGATCGAAAAGCAGAAAGCGGAAATATTGGAAAAAAATGTAGAACTGAAACAATTAAATGCTACCAAAGACAAATTTTTTTCAATCCTTGCGCATGATCTGAGGAATCCATTCAATTCAATTCTTGGAATAACAAATTTGATGATCACCGATTATAATAATTATGATAAGCAAAGGATTATTCATTATTTATCAAGCATTAAGGACGTATCGGAGCATGCTTATGAATTGCTTCAAAATTTACTTTTTTGGGCACGTTCTCAAACTGGCAGTATTGAATTTCATCCCGTCGTTTTTGATGTTGCTAACAGGATAAATGAGAACATCGAACTGGCTGAGAGTCAGGCAAATAAAAAAAACATTCAAATTCGATCCACCGTAAATGAAGGTCAAACAATGACCGGGGATATAAATATGATTGATACGGTATTGAGAAACCTGCTTACAAATGCCATAAAATTCACGCCACAAAACGGACAGGTCGTCATCTCAATGAAAGAGACAGATGGTTATTATGATTTGTCAATAAAGGATACAGGAATTGGAATTGCTGCAGAGAACATCAGCAGAATCTTCAAAATTGATAGTAAATTCAGCACCAAGGGAACTGAGAAAGAAACAGGTACTGGTTTAGGATTAAGCCTTTGCAAAGAATTTATTGAGAGACATGGTGGAAATATCCGTGTGGAAAGTGAGCCCGGCCATGGAAGTACTTTTTTTGTCGCGCTGCCGAAATGATTTTTCAAAGTCAGTTGAAACTATTTGGTATCAAGGGTTCTCGTGATATTGATTTCCAAACATGCAACTCCGGGAAGATTTTTTTATTTGTACTGCACAAAAGTTGTAAATTGCACTATTCTATTGCTGCACAAACACTACTGGGGAATTCGCAGTGGTACGTCAAATTTCCATTGGTAATGTTCTGCAATGATTGTCCGGCTTATATGCACTTTAATGCTTAATTTTTTGAAAACAAATTGATTATGAAAAAGCGAGTCTTTATTTGCTTAGGCATTCTGATGTCAGTTTCCTGCGTCTATGCTGCCTATTTTTCATTCACACCTTATGTTGTCAAACAACCAAACGGAACTGTAATTAATTGTTTTGTTTCAGGTGATGAATATTTTAACTGGTTGCACGACAAAGAAGGTTATACAATCATTCAGGCTCCTGATGGTTATTTCTATTATGGAATTGCTTCCGACGGTTTGGTAAGACCAAGTTCTTACAAGGTCAATGAAGTTCGGCCATCAGATGTCGGACTTCGTGCATGGGCAAAGATCTCGAAAGCCGAATATTTGCACAGACGTGCGATTTATCAATACAATCCCCAGCCATCCATTCGTGCACCACATACGGGCGTTTTAAACAACATTGTTGTCTACATCAGGTTTTCTGATGATACCGAATTCACAAACACACGGCAATCTTTTGATGATAAGTTTAACCTTATGCCCGGTATTTCATTGAAATCCTATTATTCTGATGTGTCGTATAATCAACTTACTGTGAGTTCAACACATTATCCGGTGTGTGCAATGACAACCAATCTTTCATATCAGGATTCGCATCCCCGGAGTTATTTTGAGCCTTATAATGCTACAACAAATCCAAACGGATATAACGGTGACACTGAGCAAACGTTTCGGGAACATACTTTGTTGCGAGATGCCATTGATTGGATTAATATTAACTCACCGGTACCAACAAGTCTCAATATTGATGGTGATAATGATGGCAATGTTGATAATGTATGTTTCAATGTACGAGGAAATAATGGGGCGTGGGCTTCTTTACTTTGGGCGCATAGTTGGGCGCTCTATTCTTATAATGTTATGATCAATGGGAAACGGGTTTGGGGATATACTTTTCAGCCTGAAACTCAAATAGATGTGCAGACATTGTGTCATGAAATGTTTCATTCAATCGGTGCTCCCGATTTATATCATTATAGTTATGACGGGCTTCAACCGGTTCAGTACTGGGATTTAATGGAACAAGGTTTTGGCCATATGGGGGCATATATGAAGTGGAAATATGCAAATAATACGTGGATTGGAAGCATTCCGGAGATAACTTCATCAGGAACCTATACGCTCAATCAGCTTTCTTCTTCAACAAATAATTGTTATAAAATTGCTTCTCCAAATTCTACTTCAGAGTATTTTGTTGTGGAATACCGCAAAGCTACAGGTACTTTTGAAAGTAACCTGCCTGGTTCCGGGCTTCTTGTATATCGGATCAATCCTGCGCTCAACGGCAATGCCAGTGGTCCGCCTGATGAAGTTTATATTTATCGAATTTACGGGACCACAACAGTTAATGGTTCACCGAATAACGCATTTTTTTCTCTTGAATCTGGGCGAACATCCATTAACGATGCTACAAATCCCAGCTGTTTTCTTGGAAATGGAAATCCCGGAGGGCTTGATATTTCTAATATAACAAGTGCCGGATCCACGATTTCATTTACTATAAGTATCAATGGTATTGGCACTCCTACTAATTTCACTGCCACCCCAGTGAGTACTTCCCAAATTAATTTGCAATGGTTGAAAAACGGTAATAGTGATAACGTTATGCTTGCCTGGAGTGCAACACCAACTTTTGGTACACCTGTTAACGGAGCAACTTATGTTTCCGGGAACACAATACCAGGAGGAGGAACGGTTCTGTTTTCAGGAGCAGGGACAACTTTCAATCATACCGGCCTCTCTCCATCAACAAAATATTATTATAAACTTTGGTCTGTAACTTCAGGTAATAATTATTCTAATGGCATTAGTCAAAATGCGACTACTTTGTGCACTAGTTCATCTCTCCCTTATTCGCAGAGCTTCCTGTCTGAAGTCTTTCCACAATGCTGGTCTACTCAATTTTCAGGGACCGGTGCTGTAGATAGCTGGGGACTCTCCAATACTACTTTTGCAGGCGGATCAGCTTTTGAGATGAAATCTACTTTTCAAAATGTCATTTCCGGAATAACACGTCTCGTGACGTTGCCTATAAACACTACCGGCATGACGGTATTGAACTTAAGTTTCAAGCACATGCTAGATGATTACGGTCCCGGGGCTACTTTGCGGATACAATCAAGCACGAACGGCAGTACCTGGACTAATGAAGGATGGTCGTTAGCAACATATTCAGACTCCAATGTCGGACCAGCAACAATATCAACAACAATCACCCACAATCTGAATTCTCCGAATACATTCATTTCGTTTACGATTGAAGGTAATCTGTTTCAATATGATTATTGGTACATTGACGATGTATCTATTTCAGGTTCATCAACATATGCCCCAACTGTCAGCACCACGACCGCAACTGCCATTACACAAATATCTGCCACGTCTGGTGGCACTGTAACTGCTGCCGGAGCTTCTGATGTTACCGCACGCGGGGTATGCTGGAGTACTTCTGCATCTCCCACAATTGCAGGCAATCATACTACCGACGGCTCAGGCCTCGGTGGGTTTGTCAGTTTAATCACAGGATTATCTCCGAGTACGACTTATCATGTAAGAGCCTATGCCACAAACAGCAGTGCCACTTCCTATGGAAATGATCTTCCTTTTACTACCCTTTGTGGGGCTATTAATTCTTTCCCCTGGAGCGAAGGTTTTGAAAATGGCGGAGTTATTCCAAACTGCTGGACCCAAGAACGGGTTGCTGGTTCAGGAATTGATTGGACATTTATCACCGGGAACGGAAGCAACAATCCTGTATCGGCCCATGCTGGATCCTATAATGCATGCCTTAAAGATGCGTCTTCTACCGATAACAAAACCAAGCTCATAACACCTTCTATTAACCTGGCAGTCCTGATCGCCCCACAACTCAAATTCTGGCATACCCAGGCTGCATGGGGAGGAGACCAGGATAAATTGATCGTGTATTACAGAACCTCTTCTACCGGAGCATGGACTTCTCTGGCCACATATACTACAAGTATTACATCCTGGACACAGGAAACTATTTCATTACCAGGATCTTCGGCAACATATTATATTGCTTTTGAAGGTAATGCAAAATATGGTTTTGGCGTTTGCCTGGATGATGTATCTGTTGTGGGTACGTCTCCTTCCCTTACGGTCACTCCGTTTAATCAGCCCGTTTCGGCTGTTGCCGGATCAACTTCTTTTTCTGTGTTTTCCAATTCAACCTGGACAGCAGCAAGCAACCAGTCATGGTGTATCGTAACTCCTGCCGGTTCTGGAAATGGAACCATTACAGCCAATTATACACTAAATCCATCCGGTTCTTCAAGGGTAGCTGAAATTACCGTAACTGTTGCCGGAGTGACTCCTGTCGTGGCAACAGTCACCCAAGCCGGATCACCGGATAAGGTACTCACTTTGACGGCATTTTTAGAAGGTCTTTATGATGGAAATGGCATGATGCATCCGGCTATGGACGAAAACGGTACGCATTGGGGAGCCACAATTGCCGATAAGATCACAGTTGAGTTACATGATGCAGCTAACTATCCAAATATTATTTATAGCGATGGAAATATTTTGTTGAATACCAATGGATCTGCTTCAGTTACAATTCCCGGCATTCATAATGGAAGTTATTATATTACAATCAAACATCGTAACAGTATTGAAACCCTGAGTGCGGTTCCGATTTCATTTTTGATGGCATCAATCGGATTTTCTTTTGATGCACAATCAAAAGCCTATGGATCCAACTTACTACAGACGACAGACGGCAGATGGGTTGTTTTTGGAGGAGATGCGAACCAGGATGGTATAATCGACGGAAGTGATTTGTCTATTATCGAAAATTTGGCAAGCATGGCTGCTACAGGCTACTTGCCTGAAGATGTCAATGGAGACGGGTTAATTGATGCATCTGATCTTTCGATTGTAGGGAACAATGCAAATTTTGCAATTGTTGCAATAACTCCTTAGCTTGTATCTTTTAGATTTTTCAATTGCTTCTATTTGAAACCTAGCCGGCACTGGTGTGTCGCTGCAAAGCTTGATTCTGTAATTTTATAAATGAACTTTCACAAGGATTCCTTCCCGAACTTGCAATGTTAAGTTACTTACCTAACAAATAAAAAATCTTAAATCATCATAACTGTCTGACATACAGGACAATATTAACACACACGTGTGCGTTTTGTTGATAATTTACAAATAATGTTCTCCTATTTTCTTTCATATATGGATTTTTTTTTATACCTTTGAGAGCGCATAGCTTCACATTATAGATATTGTAATCGGATTAACTTGTGACTTTTTGCTGAACACTAGCAATCTGATTGTTAACACTCTATGTTCTTTGAAATAAGTAATTATTTCGTGATTGCATACCATTTTTATAACTCTTTGCAGATCATGAAAATAACTTAATATAACGACTTACGTTAGCACAGTTACGAATAAAGCTCACAAGCTGTTTCTTCCAGCTTCTTCCAGCTTCTTCCAGTCTCTTCCAGAACGCGAAATATCGTTGCAGGTTTTCAGTTAGGCTGTAATCCATAATTAATATGTCGACTGTTTTTTAACAGAACTCTACCGGAGTATTGTATTTTTTTTCGGAAAAACATCAAACTTATTCTGAAAAATGATTCATCCTCCCTAATTCATTCCTATGGGAATAAGAATTTTACTATTAATTCTTTCTTTTTGTATTGGTACTCTTACGTCACAGGCCCAGGATCGTCCCGCACGTCCAACCAGCATTGTGACGGGGACTTTTATTGGGATCAGTAAGCCTCTGCGTGATCTTCCCCAAATGACACAGCAGGAGTTCGACAGGTTAGGAGAGAAAGCAAAAACCAAACAGTTAAACGAACGTCTTAAGCTCCGTAGTTATCCTTTCGCTTCCACTGCACTTCCAAAGGGGGCCGACCCGGTTTGGCAACAAACCATGGGAACTGCAGGTGGTAGCAGAGAGCCAGCCGCAAACTTCAATGGCCAGGATTCTCCCTATTATCCGCCGGATTGTAATGGAGCCGTTGGTCCTTCTCATTATATGCAGGCCATTAATTGTGTTTATTCTATTTACAATAAATCAGGTACGTTGGTTGCCGGGCCCACGAATATGAATCTCCTTTTTGGCAGCGTTCCTGGTACTACTTATAATGACGGTGATCCTGTTATATTGTACGACGAGCAGGCTGGACGCTGGCTAGCTACTGAATTCTCCATCAGCGGATCGACTGACTATATGCTTATGGCTGTATCAACAACCAGTGACCCTACCGGACCCTGGTATCAATATTCGTTTGTTGTTGCCATTATGCCGGATTATCCAAAATTTGGTGTCTGGCGGGATGGATATTACATGGGTGATAACAACAGTTCCGGCAACGACATTTATGTATTTCAACGCTCCCAGATGCTTGTTGGCGGTACAGCACAGATGATAGGTTTTGATAATCCTTACAGACCTACATCTGTTGATGGATTTATGATGGTTCCACCTGTTGATAATGATGGCTCTTTTGCTCCAACCAATGCACCAGGAACTTTTATAGCATTTAATGATGATGCCATTGGTGGTGGTGCAGATGAATTATGGATTTACGAATTGTCTGTTAATTGGAGCACTCCTTCTTCGTCGACATTTTCGCGGGTTCAGCAAATCCCAGTTGCAGCATTCAGCTCAAACTTTGGAACAACCTGGAACAACATTTCCCAACCGACCTCACAGAAATTAGATGCCATTCCACAGGTCATAATGAATGTGCCCCAGTATCGTAATTTTGGCACCTACCAGACAATCGTATGTTGCCATACCGTAAATGTTGACAATAATACTGCCACGAACCATGCAGGCATCCGTTGGTATGAACTACGAAGGGGAACTCAGGTTTCGGGTAGCTGGGCTATCAGGCAACAAGGCACTTATGCTCCAGATGCACATTCGAGATGGATGGGGAGTATCATGCTTAACGGAAGTGGTAAAATCGGGTTGGGGTACTCTGCATCAAGTTCTACCGTATATCCAGGTATTCGGTATTGCGGGCAGAGTTCAGTGTCTTACGCAAATGCTTCGGGGGTTTTAGATATTCCTGAGGGCATCATACAAGATGGCGCCAATGCACAATCATCTTACAATCGCTGGGGAGATTATTCAGACTTGTCAGTGGATCCGGTTGACGGCCAAACTTTCTGGTACACTACTGAATACATTGGTAGTGGTGGGGTGAGGAAAACAAAAATTGCTTCGTTTAAAATCGGTAACATTCCGGTTGCTACAACAATGGCTGCAACTGCTGTTACCGCAACCACGGCCACATTAAACGGGAAAATCAATCCGGCCGGTCTTTCTACTAATTACAATTTCGATTGGGGAACTACCACCAGTTATGGAAATAGTACAGCTATTCTTTCTGCCGGGTCGGGAATTACAGAAGTGTCAGTAAATGCAAGCCTGACCGGTCTTAATCTTGGTACGGCATATCACTTCAGAATAGTTGCATCAAATTCTGATGGCACCACAAATGGTGATGATCTTTTCTTCACACCTGGCAGTGCCACTGTAATCACAAGCCCCCTATCATCCATTACTTTAACAACTGCATCTTCCGGAGGAAATATAACATCCGATGGAGGTTTCGCTGTAACTGCCCGCGGAGTCTGCTGGAGTACTTCCGCAAATCCTTCAATAACGGGGAATCATACAACAGATGGTTCAGGACTTGGCGTTTTCTCAAGCGTATTATCGGGGTTAACGCTGAATACTACTTACCATGTGAGGGCGTATGCGGTAAATGGAAGTGGTACAAACTATGGCAATGAGCTGATATTTACCACATTATGCGGAATCTACAATCCTCCTTTCGTTGAAAGTTTTTCTGGTACAACCATTCCAACTTGCTGGTCGCAGTTTGATAATCAGGGTAGCGGACAGGTATGGTTGTTTGGCTCGATCACGGGAGTTTCTCCCAGCCCGTCATTAACCGGGAATTATGCATATTTAAATAGCGATGCATATGGCAGCGGTTTTTCACAAAATGCGGATCTGATCTCCCCAACCATCAATCTTACTGCATATTCAGCAATCACACTTCAATTCAATCATTATTTTAAGGCTTATTCAGGATCAGCCGGCACTTTATCTTATAGCATTGATAATGGATTTAACTGGACCCAGATAGCCACATTTGTTACGACTTCAGTTTCAAATCCAGTTCTTTTTAGTCAAAACATCCCGGCTGCTGCAGGTCATGCCCAGGTAAAATTCAAATGGAACTTTACCGGCAGTTATAGTTACTATTGGGCTTTTGATGATGTCTCTGTGACAGGCACTTCATCAAGTGCCCCGGTTGTTGCCACCACAGTTGCCTCTGCTATAACTCAAACATCTGCCATGGCGGGAGGGAATGTGACTTCTCCCGGCTCATCAGGTGTTACAGCACGCGGTGTATGTTGGGGTACTTCTTTATCTCCAACGATTGCAGGCAATCATACTACTGATGGCTCTGGAACAGGTGTATTTTCAAGTTCAATTACAGGTTTAATTTGCGGAACAACATACCATGTAAGAGCCTATGCTACAAATAGCAGCGGCACCTCCTATGGAGATGCTCTTCCTTTCACAACCCTTTGCGGGTCTATTGCTGCTTTCCCCTGGACTGAAAGTTTTGAAAACGGAGGGTTAATTCCAAATTGCTGGTCACAAGAGCAGGTGAATAGTTCTGGCATTTTCTGGAATTTTATTTCCGGAAGCGGGAATAATAATCCACCTTCCGCTCATGCCGGTTTTTATAATGCCTGCCTTAATGATGCCTCTTCTATCGATAACAAAACCAAGCTCATAACGCCGCCTGTAAACTTGTCATCACTGGTTAACCCACAACTCAAATTCTGGCACACCCAGGCAGCCTGGGGCGGAGACCAGGATAAACTGATCGTTTATTACAGAACTTCTTCTACGGGAACTTGGATTTCTCTGGCTACTTACACCAGTAGTATAACATCCTGGACTCAGGAAACTATTTCATTACCCGCTGCTTCCACAGCATACTATATTGCTTTTGAAGGAAATGCCAAATTTGGTTATGGCATTTGCCTTGATGATGTTTCCATCACAGGTACATCTCCTTCCCTGACGGTTACTCCTTCTAACCAGTATGTTACGGTTGTTGCCGGGACAACCGCTTTTACTGTGACTTCCAATTCATCCTGGACAGCTACAAGCAACCAGTTATGGTGTACCGTGACTCCATCCGGGGCAGGTAATGGAATAATTACAGCCAATTATACACAGAATGCATCCGGTTCTTCAAGGGTGGCGGAAATTACTGTAACGGCAGCTGGGTTAGCACCTATTGTGGTGACGGTTACAGAATCCGGATCACAGGGTAGGATCCTTAATTTAACAGTTTTTTTAGAAGGCCTTTACGATGGAAATGGTATGATGCATCCGGCTGTAGATCAAAACGGTGCGCATTGGGGGGTTACAATTGCTGATAAAATCATAGTAGAGTTGCATGATGCAGTTAACTATTCCAATATTATATACTACGATGCCAATGTTTTTCTGAACACCAATGGATCTGCATCAGTTACAATTCCTGAAATTTATACTGGAAATTATTATATCACAATCAAGAACCGTAACAGCATTGAAACCATGAGTGCGTTTTTCGTTTCTTTTTCGACACCTTCCATCGTATTTTCTTTTGATTCACCATCGAAAGCGTATGGTTCCAACTTACAAGAAATGATTGATGGCAGATGGGTTATTTTTGGAGGAGATTTGAACCAGGATGGAATTGTAGATGCCGGAGATATATCGCTGTTAGACAATCTGGTACCATTAGCATTGAGCGGATATCTTCCTGAAGATGCCAACGGTGATGGCCTGGTTGATTCTTCAGATCTTTCTCTTGTGGGAAATAATGCTGTAAGTGCAGTAATGGCAAAGACTCCATAAAGGATATTTTGATGCAAAAGTTCGAATTTTGTAGTGACACGAATTGTTCAATAAGAAGAGGGTTTCCTTTTTTTTATGGAGGTCGTGTATTTTAGAAGTTAAAAAAGAAAAAAGCCAGGAATTGCACTCATAGTAATTCTTGAACGATATAGCTACTTTACAATATATATTTTACACGAAACACATGAAACTTAAGGTTACTTTTTCCCTGGTCGTCGTTTTAATTACGTTCCAGACAGTTTTAGGGCAGAATGCAAAAGCAGTTTTTGGTACGCGGAATGAAGTTTATTTTTCTTTCCAGGTGCAATCAAAGAATGAGATAAGTTCGATAACTCGTCTGATTTCTGTTGACAATGTGAAAAACAATACTGTTTGGGCTTATGCCAACATGAAGCAATTTTTGAAGTTCTCGCAACTTGGTTACAACATTACACTTTTACCTCATCCGGGGGATGATCCTGGCGTAGTTATGAGAGATAATATTGTGTTGAATACTTCAACTACCTGGAATTTCTATCCTACATATTCCGGATATGAAGATTTGATGAATCAATTTCAGACGCTATATCCCAGCATCTGTAAAATACAGACAATTGCAACACTTGCCAGCGGAAGAAAGCTTCTTTCTGCCAAGATTTCTGATAATGTAGCTACTGATGAAGCAGAACCCGAGTTTTTATATACCTCTTCCATCCATGGTGACGAAACAACCGGTTATATACTTATGTTGCATCTGATTGATTATCTTTTATCAAACTATGGAACAAATACTGAGGTGACGGATCTTATTAACAACATGGAAATTTACATCACTCCACTCGCGAATCCGGACGGGACCTATGCCGGAGGAAACAGCACGGTGAATGGTGCAACCCGCGGCAATGTCAACGGCGTGGATATGAACAGAAATTATCCAGATCCAAAGGTTGGGCAGCACCCAGATGGTAATGCATGGCAAGCAGAAACTGTTGCATTTATGGATTTTGCCACGCAACATCATTTTGTAGCCGCAGCAAATTTTCATGGTGGATCAGAGGTGGTCAACTATCCGTGGGATACATGGGCGACACTTTCTGCAGATGACAACTGGTGGCAATTTGTAAGCAATGAATATGCCGATACCGCTCAATTACATGCCAGTGCGTTGGGAAACACAACATACTTGACCAGCGTGAGTAGTACCGGAGTTACAAATGGTTATGCATGGTATGAAGTTAATGGGGGGCGTCAGGATTATATGAATTACTGGCAGCATTGCCGTGAGGTAACAATAGAAATTTCCAATACAAAATTATTACCTGCAGCTCAGTTATTAACCCTTTGGGAATATAACTGGCGGTCTTTAATTTTATATATGAAGGAAGCCCGTTACGGCATTCAAGGAATCATTACCGACCAGGTGACAGGCCTACCGGTTGCAGCGAAAGTTTTCATAGCAAGTCATGATGTAAGTGGATCTGAAGTCTATTCTTCAGCAACTTTAGGCGATTATCACCGGTTGTTGAAAGGAGGCACTTACTCACTGACAATTTCAGCAACAGGTTACCAAACAAAGACAATTTCCGGTGTCGTTGTAGCCGATCATTCCACTACCAGCCTTGACATCCAGTTAACGCCTCTTATGCTCAATGCCCAAACATTGGCAGCGACATTGATTACCGGTACTTCCGCTTTGCTCAATGGAACTGTAAATCCATTTGGATTGGCAACAACATATCATTTTGAATGGGGAACAACAAACATTTACGGGAATTCAACAACTACAACTTCCGCCGGCTCCGGAACTTCAACTATTAGTGTAAGTGCAGGTATTTCAGGATTGAATCAAGGGGTACTCTATCATTACCGCATTGTTGCCACAAACTCAAGTGGCACGGTTTATGCGGACGACATGACATTCATTACTTCATGCGGAACTATTGCCTCTTTCCCCTGGAATGAAGGATTTGAAAACGCCGGAGTAATTCCAAACTGCTGGACTCAAGAACGGGTTTCCAGCTCAGGAATTGATTGGACATTTATCACAGGCAGTGGGAACACTCATCCCACATCGGCACATGGCGGAACCTACAATGCTTGTCTGAAAGATGCATCAGCTACTGATAACAAGACAAAACTCATTACGCCACCACTTAACATTTCTTCTCTTGGCAGTCCTGTGCTTAAATTCTGGCACACACAAGCCGTTTGGGGCAGCGACCAGGATAAATTGATCGTTTATTACAGAACATCCGCCACCGGAGCATGGACTACTTTGACTACTTATACGGCCAATATCACGACCTGGACGCAGGAAACTATAAATTTGCCTGGTGCAAGCAGCGAATATTATGTCGCTTTTGAAGGTAATGCAAAATATGGCTACGGAGTTTGTGTCGATGATGTTTCTATCACAGGAACTTCCACCACACCGACACTTACAGTGACTCCTGCTAATCAATCGGTTACTCCTGCTGCAGGAACAACTTCCTTCGCCGTTACCTCCAATTCTGCATGGATTGCTTCAAGTAACCAGACATGGTGCACTGTTACCACTTCAGGAACCGGGAATGGAACAATCACCGCAAATTATACGGTCAACAACACAGCCTCTTTAAGGGTTGCAAATGTCACGGTAACTGTGGCAGGATTAACTCCAATTGTTGTTACGGTCACCCAGGCTGCTCCGACACTTTCGGTGGCTCCTTCTGACCAGGCTGTACCATCTACTTCGGGAAATACCTCTTTTACAGTAACTTCCAATACGAATTGGACTGTTTCAAGCAGCCAGACCTGGTGCACAGTAACTTTGTCCGGTAGCGGAAGCGGAGCGATCACAGCAACTTACTCTGAAAATCTTACGTATTCACCACGTGTTGCAAACGTTACAGTGAATGTTGCCGGGCTGTCGCCGGTTGTTGTTACAGTAACACAAGCCGGAGCGCCACCACCTGAATTCAATTATACCATTGCAAATGATGTTCAGACATCCGACAAAACCCTGGAGTTTGACCTCTACCTGCTCGATACTCAACCATTAATTCCCCTTGAGCTTTCTATTATTCAAGCCGGTATTCTTGTCAATAGCGGGATAATAGGTAGCGGAGCTATTACTACAACAATTGTTTCTGGCTATTCTGAACTTGTTTCTGCTCAGCAACCTATTACCGCTAACTGGGCTACGGGAACACCCAATGGGTGCATCAAAATAACTCCCAGACCCGGACCTGGTTGTGGCAACGGAACGATCATCAGCACTAATGGATTAGGAACAAAGATATGCCGTGTTCGGATAGCTAACTCCGTTCCTTTTACTGCCGGTTCACAGGCTAACCTGGCTTTCTCCTTTACCACTTCTCCCTATCCTACCAAGGTCTTCCAGTATTCAGGAACTCCCTGTATCAGCACTACGATGACCACCAGTTCCACAAACTGCTTCAGCCTGGCTACAAACCCGGTATTGAACGGACCGCCTTCGCTGTCTGTTTCCCCATCAGACCGGTCCGTAACGTCGCCCGTCGGAACAACCCCATTTGTTGTGACATCCAATGCTGGCTGGACTGCTATCAGCAACCAGTTGTGGTGTACGGTAACTCCTTCCGGATTTGCAAACGGTACTATCACAGCAGGTTATACTGAGAATACTGATCCTTTACCGCGTATTGCCAATATAACAGTTACTGTGGCTGGTTTGTCACCTGTTTTAGTAACAGTTACGCAGGCCGGGGCATCGATCAGAACGTTTAATCTCACCTTATTTCTTGAAGGTCTCTACGCAGGTAATAGCACCATGCACCCTGCAATGGATGAATCAAGTTACCATTGGGGAGAAACAATTGCTGATAAACTAACCGTTGAACTGCATGCCGGATCAAATTACTCAAATATTGTTTATACAGCTACGAATGTTTCTCTGAATACAAATGGGGCTGCTTCATTTACGCTGCCATCATACTACAATGGAAATTATTATGTGACGGTCAGGCAACGCAACCATATTTTAACTGCAACTGCTTTCCCGGTATCATTCAGTACTTCAACAATAAACTACAACTTTGATCTGACAGGTAAAGCATTTGGCAACAACCTTGGCATGATGGTAGACGGAAAATATGTTTTCTATGCAGGAGATGTGAACCAGGATGGAATTATAGACGGAACAGACTTATCCAGCATTGACAATCTTTCAAGTCTTGCTGCCAGCGGTTACTTGCCTGAAGATGTGAATGGTGACGGTTTGATAGATGGATCAGACCTGTCCGTTGCAGGCAACAATGCTGATGTTGCGATTGGGGTTATAACTCCATAAAACATTAACCGCATACTATTCATTATGAAACTATTTATAAATATTTATACAAATCTTAATTCAAATTCACATTAAAAAATCTTGATTTTTATGAAACGATACCCATTGTTTGCATTAGTGGTTTTTTTCTTCATCTTTTCAAATGAAATATCCTCTCAGGATATTCCAGTACAGCCCAAGATGGTAAAAACCGGAAACTTTCTCGGAATAAGCAGACCCCTTCGGGATATTCCTGCTATGTCGAAAGAAGATTACAGCCTGATGGTTGAGAAGGCAAAAAAGAGAGGGAAGAATACACCCTGGGACAAGCCGACCTATCCATTTGCTTCTACAGCATTACCCAAGGGGGATGATCCGGTATGGCAAAAAAGCAATGGCACTAAATCGGGAAGTTCCCTGGCGCCGTTGCTTAATTTCGAAGGACAAACTTCTCCTTATTATCCGCCTGATTGCAACGGTACGGCAGGGCCAAACCATTATATGCAAACGGTAAATACTACGTATGCCATTTATAACAAATCAGGTACACTTTTAGCGGGCCCCACAAACATGAATCTACTGTTTGGTAGTGTTCCGGGTGCAACATGTAACGATGGTGATCCAATTATTCTTTATGATGAACAGGCGAACAGATTTGTGGCTGTTGAGTTCTCTCTTTGCGGATCAAATGACCTCATGCTGGTTGCGGTATCTTCTACTAACGATCCCACAGGTACCTGGTATCAATATTCTTTTGATGTTGTAGATATGCCGGATTATGAAAAAATGGCTGTCTGGAGAGATGGATACTACATGGGTACAAACACACAACCAACCACAGGAAGTGACATTTATGTTTTTGAACGGGCCCAGATGTTAATTGGGGGAACTGCCCGGATGGTTGCGTTTGACAATCCAAACAGGCCGGGTACGGGAGTTGTTGTAGTTCCCCCGGTTGACAATGATGGTCCTGCTGCTCCTGCAGGAGCACCTGGTACGTTTATCGCATTTAATGATGATGGCGTAGGAGGAGGGGCAGATGAGTTATGGCTTTACGAACTTGCAGTAAACTGGACCACTCCGGCCAATTCCACTTTTAGCAGGACACAGCAATTGGCAGTGCAACCCTTTGACAGCCAATTCAATAATTGGGAAGATATTACTCAGCCGGGAACTACCCGAAAATTGTGTGCTATCTCTACTGTGATCATGAACGTTCCCCAATACAGAAATTTTGGAACCTATCAATCTATTGTCTGTTGTCATACTGTTGATGTGGATGGCACGGATCATGCCGGAGTACGGTGGTATGAACTGAGAAAAACCCCACCGGCTACTACCTGGACTATACGTCAGCAAGGCACTTATGCTCCTGATGCTCATTCCCGGTGGATGGGATCTGTGGCAATGAATGGATCGAACAAAATTGCAGTGGGATATTCAATATCAAGTTCAACGGTGTATCCGGGGATTCGCTATGCCGGTCAATCCGCTGCAGCGTATTCAAGTGCATCCGGTGTGCTTGATGTGCCTGAAGAAAATGCTCTTACCGGCGCAAATTATCAAACTACATATAACAGGTGGGGTGATTATTCAAGCATGTCTGTTGACCCATCGGATGATCAGACTTTTTGGTTTACCACCGAATATATTGGTGCCTCAGAAGCAAGAAAAACGAAAATAATTTCCTTTAAAATAGGGAATAATCCGATTGTAGCAACATTGGCTGCAACAGCAATTACAGGAACTTCTGCAACAATTAATGGAACAGTAAACCCAAATGGTCTTGCAACGAATTACCATTTTGAATGGGGTACTCTTCCTACTTATGGAAATAGCACAACTACTACTTCGGTCGGATCTGGTTCATCTGCTGTTTCCGTTAACGCAAACCTTACCAGTCTTACCAGCGGCACAACTTATCATTTCAGGTTGGTTGCTGTAAATAGCGATGGCACATCCAACGGCAGTGATTTTACATTTATTCCAGGTGGCGCCGTTGTTTCAACTACTGCAATATCTTCAATTACCTTAACATCAGCCATATCGGGAGGAACGGTAACTGCTGATGGTGGCTCTTCAGTCACCGCCCGCGGAGTGTGTTGGTCAACATCTGCTACACCTGATATTAGTGGAAGCCATACTACTGAAGGCTTCGGGCTCGGAGTGTTTACGAGCTCTATACTAGGGTTGTCTGCCAATACGAGTTACCATGTAAGAGCATATGCAACAAACGCAAATGGCACTTATTATGGGGAAGATGTGCAGTTTTCAACCCTTTGTGGTGTTTATACTTTGCCTTTTAGCGAGACTTTTTCAGGCACCACCCTGCCTACCTGCTGGTCGCAGATTGACCATCAGGGAAATGGTCAGATCTGGGTATTCGGTACCATCACTTCGGGATCTCCTAATCCGGCGCTAACGGGTAACTATGCATATCTGAACAGCGATGCATATGGTAGTAGTAGCTCTCAAAATGCAGATCTCATCACTCCGACTTTAAATTTGTCATCTTATTCGCCTGTAACGCTACAGTTTAGTCATTATTTCAAATCCTACTCAGGATCGTCAGGAACTTTAGCTTACAGTATTGATAATGGTACAACATGGACGACAATTTCGACATTTACAACCACATCCTCAACAAATCCCGTAGCATTTAGCCAGGCAATTCCAGGAGTTGCTCTCCAGTCAAATGTAAAATTCAAATGGAATTATACAGGCACATATGGATATTACTGGGGAATTGATAATGTTCAGATCACCGGAACGATAATTGGCCCATCACTTTCTGTAACGCCTGCTAACCAACCTGTTTCAGCGCTTTCCGGGTCTACTGCCTTCAGTGTAACTTCAACAGCAGCCTGGACAGCTGTAAGCAATCAGACCTGGTGTACAGTTACTCCATCCGGAGCTGGGACAGGGACGCTTACCGCTAATTTTACCCAAAATACTACTTCGTCTTCAAGGGTAGCCAATATTACCGTCAGCGCAACAGGGCTTACACCAGTCGTGGTTACGGTTACTCAGGCTGCACCAACAATTTCCGTAACTCCAGCCGACCAACCCGTAACATATCCTGCGGGAACTACTTCTTTTTCAGTCACCTCCAATTCGACCTGGACGGTTTCAAGCAATCAAATCTGGTGCAGCGTCACTTTATCAGGATCCGGTACAGGAACAATTACTGCGACTTATTCTGCAAACCCCACAGTCATTGCGCGTGTTGCAAATGTAACAGTCACTGTACCCGGTTTGACACCTATTGTTGTGACAGTAACACAAGCTGCAGGACTTCCCACGCTTTCGGTTACTCCTGCTGACCAGCCTGTAACCGCTGCTTCCGGAATGACTTCCTTTACTATTACTTCGAACGCGAGTTGGACTGTGACCAGCAATCAAACCTGGTGTACTGTACCTTCTTCCGGTACAGGAAGTTTAGCTATTAACGCTACATATACTCAGAATCCTACTGCTTCTTCCCGGGTTGCAAATGTCACGGTTACTGTTACAGGATTAGCTCCTGTTGTTGTTACTGTAACTCAGGCTGCCCCAACACTTTCTGTTACTCCTGCAGACCAAGCCGTTGCCTATACTGCAGGAAACACTTCGTTTTCTGTCACTTCAAATTCAAATTGGACTGTTTCCAGCAATCAATCATGGTGTACGGTTCCTTCTGGCGGTACAGGGAATGACGTTATCTCCACCGCTTATGCACTCAACACTTCTCCTTCAGTGCGAATTGCTAATATCACTGTTACTGCCAGCGGTCTTGCTCCTGTAGTTGTCACTGTAACACAAGCAGGTTCCACAGCACCTGAATTTAATTTTACCATTGTAAATGATGTTCAGACATCCGACAAAACCATGGAATTTGATCTCTATCTGGTCAATAAACAGCCATCAGTTCCCCTTGAGCTTTCTATTATTCAGGCCGGAATTCTTGTCAATAGCGGAATTATCGGTGGTGGCACAATCACAACTTCCATCCTTCCAGGTTATTCAGACCTGGTGGCAATACAACAGCCTACCTTTGCCAACTGGGCTACCGGAACGCTCAATGGGTGTATCAAAATAACTCCCAAAGCCGGCCCTGGTTGTGGAAACGGAACGATAATCAGCACTACAGGATTGGGAACAAGAATATGCCGTGTTCGGATAGCGAATTCCGTTCCTTTTACTGCCAGTTCTCAGGCTAATCTGGCTTTCAGCTTTCCCACCTCTCCTTATCCCACCAAGGTCTTCCATTATTCAGGAATTCCTTGCGTCAGCAGTCAGATGACAACGAATTCCACAAACTGTTTCAGCCTGGGTACAAACCCGATATTGAACGGACCGCCTTCGTTGTCTGTTTCTCCATCGGATCAACCCGTTAATTCACCAGCAGGATCGATTCCATTTGTAGTGACTTCGAATGCAAGCTGGACAGCTATCAGCAACCAATCATGGTGTACGGTGACTCCTTCCGGA
Organism: uncultured Bacteroidales bacterium; assembly: GCA_903915465.1. Taxonomy (GTDB): domain Bacteria; phylum Bacteroidota; class Bacteroidia; order Bacteroidales; family FEN-979; genus FEN-979. The sequence goes on from CAIWTA010000003.1 coordinate 36,741, forward strand.
TTCGCAAACGCTACTATCACAGCAGGTTATACCGAGAATATTGATCCTTCACCGCGTATTGCCAATGTAACAGTTACTGTTGTTGGTCTGACACCGGTTGTTGTTACAGTTACCCAGGCAGGCGCACCTTTAAGAACTTTTAATCTCACCGTATTTCTTGAAGGTCTCTATTCAGGTTATAGCACCATGCGCCCGGCAATGGATGATTTAGGTTACCATTGGGGAGAAACAATTGCTGATAAGCTGACCATTGAATTGCATGCCGGATCAAATTACTCAAATATTATTTATACGGCTACGAATGTTTCTCTGAATACCAATGGTACTGCTTCATTTACACTGCCATCATCCTACAATGGAAATTATTATGTAACGATCAGGCAGCGCAACCATATTTTAACTGCAACTGCTTTTCCGGTATCATTCAATACTTCAACAGTAAACTTCAACTTCGATCTTCCAGGTAAAGCATTTGGCAGCAACCTGGGCATGATGATAGATGGAAAATATGTTTTCTATGCCGGAGATGTGAACCAGGACGGTCTGGTTGACGGCACTGATTTGTCGGATATCGACAATCGTTCCACCGTAGCTGCCAGCGGTTATCTGCCGGAAGATGTGAATGGTGACGGTTTGATTGACGGCTCCGACTTGTCTATTACAGGGAACAATGCTGATGTTGCGATTGGGGCAATCACCCCGTGAAACAGATAATTTTTATAAGATAAATTCTTATAAAGACAAACATAAAAATTCAATAAAAGAGAATCTTAAAAATCTAGACTTATGAAACTATTTTATTCTTTCCTGGGAATGTTATTTCTCATAGGATTGGCAAATCAATCCTTCGCTCAGAGTGAAGTTGTCGATACCCGTATTGACAATATGTCTTATTGGATGAACATGGCCAGAAAAGGTCTGGTTCCGTACAACCCGGTGATTCCTATTGCACCAGCCGAATTCAAAGGAAGCCAGATTCAGGCAAAAGGCGTGAAGACACTTGATTCCCCTGATGTTCCCGTAACAAATCTTACAAATGTTACAGAAAGTGAAAACTCTGTTTTCATTAATCCGAATAATAATCAGTACATTTTGAATTCCAACAATTCAACCTCTTGGAGCGGCGGATCTGTAGGATCACTTTACGGAGCAAATTATTTCCAAAGCGGCGATGCCGGAACTACCTGGGGTGGGAGTTACAATGGAGCCGGGGGAGCAAACTCCGGTGACCCGACAACAGCAATAGGGCTTAATGGCCGGCAGTATGTTAACTACATCAGCAGTTCTGATGGACAAGGAATTGCATATACCGACAATGCTGTCAGCTGGACTACAGCAACCATCGCCCCGAATCCAGGCAGCCTTGCTGATAAAAATCACATGTGGATTGACAATAGTGCGACCAGTCCTTATGAAGGGAATCTTTATACCGCATGGACCGACTTTGGAGGTACTGATGATTCGCAGATCAAAATATCCCGGTCAACCAATGATGCTGTAACCTGGAGCACCGGAGTAATCTTAAGTTCAGCCATCCTTGCCGGAAGTCATAATCAAGGTGTCAATATTCAGACAGGCCCGGGTGGACAAGTCTATGTAACATGGGCAGTCTATGATTCCTGGCCAAGTGATGAAACTGCTCTTGGGTTTGCAAAATCAACCAACGGAGGCGTAAGTTATTCTGCAGCAACAAGGATCATCTCGAACATCAGAGGCATTCGGACTACCGCAGTATTAAAAAGCATGCGTGTAAATTCCTTTCCATCCATGGCTGTTGACATCAGCAATGGCCCAAACAGCGGAAATATTTATATTGTCTGGACGAATACGGGTGTTCCCGGCACAAATACAGGGACAAATAAAAGTGTTTATCTTATCCGGTCTACAAATGGCGGAACCACCTGGTCAACGCCAATCAGGGTTAACCAGGGAACTTTTGCTGAAGGAAAGGAATCGTATTCGCCATGGATTAGCTGTGACAGTGAGACGGGAACATTATCTGTAATTTTTTATGATGACCGGGCAACTGCAAGTACTGCATGCGAAACATGGGTTGCTTATTCTGTTGATGCAGGAACTAGCTGGACTGATTTCAAGGTGAGCGATGTTTCATTCACTCCTTCTCCAATAAGCGGCCTTGCTTCATCTTATATGGGTGATTATTTAGGAATCACTTCAAAGGGCGGAAGAGTATATCCATGCTGGACAGATACACGCGGAGGGTTATTTATGACTTATGTTTCACCTTTCATCATTGGTTTAAATGCAGGATTTACAGCAAGTGCAACAACTGTTTGTACGGGTTCCAGTGTGACATTCACCGATCAGTCTTCCGGCCCTCCTACCAGTTGGACATGGTCTTTCCCGGGAGGATCACCCAGTAGTTTTATCGGAAAAGTACCCCCGTCAATCGCCTATAACACACCAGGAACATACAATGTAACTCTTGTTGTTTCCGATGGAATAACAACAGACACAGAAACAAAAACTGGTTTGATAACAGTTGCAGGAGTTTTTGCAAACTTTTCAGGAACCCCTACACCTGTCTTTGTAGGCAATACAGTTACATTTACAGACAATTCCCTCTGTACTCCAACTTCATGGAACTGGACATTTAATGGTGGAACACCAGCTGCCTATTCAGGGCAGAATCCTCCTCCGATTACTTATAGCACTCTTGGAACTTATGATGTGAGCCTCACTGTGACTAAAGGTTCAAGTTCTGATACAAAAACCAGGACGGGATATATCAATGTTTTGCCTCCTGAGTTTATCATGTCCTCCACCACAGTAACAACGTGCACTGGCAATTTCTATGATCCGGGCGGATCAACCGGAAACTATAGTGACGGCCAGGATTTCACAATGGTTTTCAATCCCGGAATAACAGGAAATGCACTCCGGTTTGTATTCAGCAGTTTTTTGCTGGAATCGCAGACTAGTTGCAGTTACGACTACCTAAAAATTTATGATGGCAACAGTATTTCCGCTGCGCTGCTCGGAACTTATTGCGGATCTACTTCACCCGGAACAGTTACCGCCAATAATTCAACAGGTTCTCTCACATTCGTTTTCCATAGTGATGTTTCTCTCAATTATTCAGGATGGGTTGCTGCTGTTACTTGTGTTTCCGGGATTGTAGCAAACCCGGGCACTTTTACAGCTACGCCTTTCAGCTCTTCACAAATAAACCTTGGATGGACAAAGAATGCTTCGAATAATAATGTGATGGTAGTTTGGTCTGCCACCAGCACTTTTGGAACACCGGTGAATGGAACTACTTATTCGGCGGGGAATCCACTTCCCGGAGGAGGAACGATACTGTACCTAGGAAGCGGGATTTCTTTCAATCACACACTTCTTAATACCAATACGACCTATTACTACAAAGCATTTTCATACGACAATGTTCACGCTTACTCTACGGGGATGACGGCAAATGCAACTACACTATGCGGAACCGCTACATTGCCTTTCAGTGAGAGTTTTTCGGGAACGACTCTTCCAAACTGCTGGTCAACGCAGATATCGGGAACAGGTGCTGTAAATAAATGGACTGTTTCCACAACCAATAGAGCAGGCGGCACTGCAAATGAAATGATGTCAACATATCAAAATATAAATCCGGCAACAACGCGGCTTATCACTCCCCCGCTCAACACTACCGGAATGACACTTCTTAATCTCAATTTCAAACATTTCCTGGATGCTTATGCTGCAGGCGCTACATTACGGATTCAATCGAGCACAGATAAAGTTACCTGGACTAATGAAACCTGGTCAATTGCCACAACGGCGACAAATGTTGGCCCTGCAACAGTCAGTACCACAGTTACCAACAATCTGAATTCACCGAATACGTATATTGCTTTTATCATTGAAGGAGATCTTTATGAATACGACTATTGGTATATCGATGATGTATCCATTACAGGCAATGCTCCAACAGCGAGAGTGTTAAATCTGACATTATATCTGGAAGGAATTTATGCGGGAAATGCGGCTATGCGTACGGCTATGGATGAGAACGGAGCCCATTGGGGAACAACCATTGCGGATAAAATCACGGTTGAATTGCACAGCAGCTCAAATTATTCCACGATCCTGTACAGTACCGGTGCCATCAGCCTGAATACAAATGGAACGGCAACGGCAACTATCCCTGGTACATACAGCGGAAGTTATTATATGACAATTAAAAACCGGAACCATATTGAAACTGTAAGTGCAGCACTAATAGCCTTCAGCACACCGACAATCAATTATTCTTTCGATACACCATCAAAGGCTTACGGAGCAAACATGGGTCAGATGACAGATGGGAAATGGGTTTTATATGCAGGGGACGCAAATCAGGACGGAATTATTGACGGGAGCGATCTGTCCAATATTGAAAATCTCGCGAACAATGCATCCAGTGGTTACCTTCCTGAAGATATCAATGGGGATGGTCTTGTTGATGGTTCAGACTTGTCGGCTGGTGGTAACAATGCTGATATGGCAATTGGAGCATCAACGCCATAAAACGCAATCATCCCAGGTACTAATTGGTAAATAAAAATAATGAAGCAAACAATTAACCTCCCCTTTGATATGAAAAACAAATGCATTGTATTAGTTACATTATGGTTTTCTTTATTTTCCCTGGCTGGTCATTCCCAGATCAACCAGGGAGGATCACCATACAGTTTTCAAAACCCACAGCTAGTAAAGAGTGCTGTTCCTGTCAATCAGATGCAGAAAATAGAGCTTAACAGGCTGATGGCAGAAGATTCGATAAATGATAGTTTCAAAGATATTCCCTGGAGATTCGGCGAGAATATTTACGTGAATTTCAACCTGCAGAATTCAGGAACCTGGGATATTTTGCCTAAAGGTGACAAATTGTGGAGACTTGGAATCAGATGTCGTGGCGCATATACCATAAACCTGACATTCGACAATTATCATTTACCACCCGGAGCTACATTATTTGTTTATAATGCAGATAAATCGCAGGTAATTGGTGCTTTTACTGATTTCAATAACCAGACAGACAAAGTCTTTGCAACAACACTGGTTAGCGGAGAAGAAATCACTATTGAATATTATGAGCCTTCAAATCCTGCTTTCCCGGGTGAACTGAATTTGTATCGCGTTACACATGGTTACCGTGATGCATATGGATATGCGAAATCGTTGGGGTCTTCCGGTTCCTGTAACAATAATGTTGTCTGTCCCGAATCTGCCGGCTGGGAAAACCAGATTAAATCGGTATGTATGCTGGTTTCCGGTGGAAGCGGTTTTTGTTCAGGTGCTATTGTGAACAATACAAGCCAAAATGGGGTACCGTATGTTTTGACAGCAAACCATTGTTACAGCGATCCTTCTTCATGGGTATTCTGGTTCAATTGGCAAAGCCCCACATGTACCAATCCCACCACTTCTCCGGCCTATAATTCCATTTCAGGAGCAACTTTAAAGGCAAGAAACGCCAGTTCGGATTTTTGCCTGGTTCAAATGAATACAACACCACCTGCGGCATATGGCGTCTATTATGCCGGCTGGAACAGGCAGAATGTTGGTGCAACTTCAGGCGCAGGAATCCATCATCCTTCTGGTGATATTAAAAAGATCTCTTTCTCGGTTACTACCTTTACATCAAATACCTGGAGCGGAACTCCCGCCGATTCTCATTGGAATGTAAGCTGGAGCGACGGAGTAACTGAACCTGGCTCTTCGGGTTCACCTATGTTTGACCAGAACCATAGAATCATTGGTCAGTTGCATGGTGGTCCTTCTGCCTGTGGCGGGTCAGATTTATCTGATCTATACGGTAAAGTCTCTATGTCGTGGGATTACGGTACGACTTCTTCAACAGAATTGAAAGATTGGTTAGACCCTACCAACATTTCCGGGAATACGCTGGATGGATGGGATCCCAATGGATTTGTACCGATTGTAACAACCACCGCCGCCACATCTGTCACGTTTACTGAAGCTACGTTAAATGGGACCGTAAACCCCAACACCCTTGCTACGATGTATCATTTTGATTGGGGAACATTACCAAGCTATGGAAATTCAACTACTTCAACTTCTGCCGGATCAGGCACAACGGCAGTTCCAGTAACCGCTTCGCTTACCGGACTTACCACTGGCACGACTTATCATTTCAGATTGGTCGGGGTTAATAGCCAGGGTACAACCAACGGTAATGACCTCACTTTTACTCCTGGTGGCGCAACAGTTACTACAACAGCGGCAAGTTCTATAACAATGTCTTCGGCTACCGCTGGTGGAAACGTTTCTTCCGATGGAGGTCTGAGTGTTACAGCCCGTGGAGTGTGCTGGTCAACATCGGCCAACCCTGTTATTTCCGGCAGTCATACTGTTGATGGCTTCGGAACAGGTGTATTCATTAGTTCTTTGGCAGGATTAGCTGCAAATACAACTTATCATATCAGGGCTTATGCAACAAGTTCAGGCGGTACATTCTATGGAAATGATCTTACTTTCACTACTTTGTGCGGAACCATCACTTTATTCCCCTGGAATGAAGGATTTGAAAACGCCGGAGTAATTCCAAACTGCTGGTCGCAAGAACAGGTTAGCAGTTCGGGGATCTATTTCACTTTTATCACCGGGAACGGGTCAGGTAACCCTGCAACTGCACATGGTGGCACATTCAATGCCTGTTTGAAAGATGCATCTTCCGGAGATAACAAAACAAAACTCATCACACCACCGATTAATCTGTCTTCTATTGGCAGCCCGCAGCTTACATTCTGGCATACACAGGCTTTTTGGAGCCCCGACCAGGACCAATTGATCATATACTACAAAACCTCATCAACCGGTACCTGGACACAATTGACTTCATACACAGCAAGCATCACTGCCTGGACTATGGAAACTGTCTCTTTGCCCAGCGCAAGTAGCGATTATTACATTGCTTTCGAAGGTAATGCCAAATATGGTTACGGCGTTTGTATTGATGATGTTTCTATCACGGGAACCGGCGGACCAAACCTTTCAGTAGCTCCTGCTAACCAATCTGTTACAGCTGCTGTCGGAACAACTTCCTTTACTGTTACATCCAATTCTGCCTGGATTGCATCAAGCAACCAAACATGGTGTACTGTAACTGCTTCTGGTACCGGGAACGGAACAATAACGGCCAACTATGTACAAAATACTTCGGCTGTTTCCAGAGTTGCAAATATTACCGTGACCGTAGCAACCTTAACACCAATTATCGTCACAGTTACTCAGGCAGCACCTTCACTTTCTGTCACTCCTGCAAATCAATCTGTAGCGGCAACCGCAGTCACAACCAATTTCACTGTAACATCTAATTCAGCATGGACTGCATCCGGCGACCAATCCTGGTGTACAGCCACCCCTTCAGGCACGGGAAATGGTTCGATCACAGCGAATTTCTCTGCAAATCTGGCATTTGTTCAGCGTGTAGCAAATATCACAGTTACAGTTGCAGGTATGACGCCGGTTGTGGTAACTGTAACCCAGGCCGCAACTCCTTCGCCTGAATTCAATTTTACCATTGCAAATGATGTTCAGACCTCCGACAAAACCTTGGAATTTGACCTCTATTTACTCGATTTCCAACCTTCAACGCCATTTGAACTTTCCATCATTCAGGCAGGGATCCTTGTCAATAACGGAATTATCGGTAGTGGTACCATCACCACTTCCATCGTTCCTGGTTATTCCGACCTTGTTGCTTCACAACAGCCAGCAATTGCCCTTTGGTCAACCGGAACAACCAATGGTTGCATAAAAATTACACCAAATTCCGGGCCCAGTTGTGGAAATGGAACGATCATCGGCACTTCAGGATTGGGAACGAGAATCTGCCGCATCCGTATTGCTAATTCGGTACCGTTTACCTCCAACTCCCAGGCTAATCTTGCTTTCAATTTCCCGCTCTCACCTTATCCAACCAAGGTTTTTCAATATTATGGAACACCCTGCGTAGGTAACTTGTTGGCAACAAATTCCACAAACTGCTTCAGCCTTGCTTCAAACCCTGTATTAAACGGACCTCCTTCATTGTCGGTATCACCTTCCGATCAACCAGTTACGGCTGCTTTGGGGATGATTCCGTTTGTGGTTACTTCCAATGCAAACTGGACAGCTACCAGCAACCAATCATGGTGTACGGTAACTCCTTCCGGATTTGGAAATGGTACTATTGCCGCCACATATACAGCGAATCCAAATCCTACACCACGTGTTGCCAGCATCACAGTAACAGTTGCCGGCCTTACGCCTGTGGTAGTGACAGTTACCCAAGCTGACGCGGCTAACAGAACTGTAAACCTTTCGCTTTTTCTGGAAGGTTTGTACGATGGATATTCGGTCATGAGACCGGCAATGGATGAATTCGCTCCCCATTGGGGGCAAACCATCGCGGATAAATTAACCGTCGAATTACATAATGGGGCCAACTATTCAAGTATTGTTTATACGGCCAGTAATGTAGTTCTGAATACGAACGGAACAATATCATTTACAATTCCGTCGACATACAGTGGAAATTATTATGTGACGATCGTTCATCGTAACAGTATTCTGACAACAAGCGCAACTCCTGTTGCTTTCAGTTCCCCTGTCATCACTTATGATTTTGATTTTCCGGGGAAAGTTTACGGCAATAACATAGCCATGATGCTTGACGGAAGATATGTTTTCTATTCAGGAGATGTGAATCAGGATGGGCTTGTTGATGGAAGCGACCTATCCGACATCGACAATCTGTCGAATAGTGCATCCTCCGGATATCTCCCCGAAGACGTCAATGGTGACGGTTTGGTAGATGGTTCTGATCTTTCTATAACGGGTAATAACGCTGATGTTGCAATTGGAGCGATAACCCCGTAATTAATTTTCTATTACTCTGACTCACCCTTCCTGATATCTCTTTTACCAAAAAAGAGTTCCGGAAGGGTGAGTTTTTCAACTAAAGTATTGAATTGGTTCTTTCTGCGATCTTTCAATAATTTGTGAAGAAGCATCCATCATCTTTCATTTAACCCCAACTCCAGCTATGAAATCCTGTTCACGTTATTTTTCAATCACAGTCATTCTTTTTCTTCTGGGCAACCACTTCTCTTCTTTTTCCCAGGTGACATCATCCAATGACACTTCCAATTATCCCTTTTGGACGACCATGATGCAGGATATCAATGCGAATTTCTATTCCACGCAAAGTGCATTTGAAAAATACTGGGCAAACCGGACTGACTATAAAGGCAATGGATGGAAAGTCTTTAAACGGTGGGAATATATTAACCGCGACAGGGTGCTTCCAGATGGTAAACTTCAACCACCTGATTATGTGAAAAACGAATACCTCAAATATACTAATTCACAAAAATCCGTAAGCGGAGCCTGGACGCAAATAGGCCCAATTTCGCTTCCGGCTAATTCTACAAGTCAGCCAAATGGCTTAGGCAGGATAAATACCATCGGGTTTCATCCAACCGATGCAAATACGTTCTACATCGGCTCTCCATCAGGTGGATTCTGGAAAACAAGTGATGGAGGAACTACATGGACAGTGCTTTCAGCTTCCATGCCCACGCTTGGTGTCTCTGCAATTCTTGTTCATCCTGCCACTCCTGATATCATCTGGATTGGTACCGGCGACCGCGATGCCGGAGATGCTCCCGGAATGGGCGTATATAAAAGCACTGATGGTGGAAGTACCTGGAACTCATCGAACAGCGGAATGGGAAGTGTTACAGTTGGAATGCTTATAATGCATCCTTCAGATCCTAATATAATACTTGCTGCCACCAGCGGGGGAATCTATAAGTCAACAAATGGTGGTTCTGCATGGACCAGAAAATCATCAAACACTTCCACCTATAAGGATATCAAATTCAAACCCGGCGATCCAACGATCGTGTATGCAACTGAAAACGGGAATTTTTATCGTTCAACAAACACCGGAGATTCATGGACTCAGATTTCTATTACTGTCAGTGGATCACGATTGGTTATTGGTGTCTCTCCAGCCAACTCCGCTTATGTTTACCTGATGCAGACAAATGGTGTCTTTGCAGGTATTTTACGATCGGCTGACAGCGGGCTTACTTTTACAACTCAATCTACAACACCCAATATTATGGACTATGCATGTGATGGCAGCGGAACAAGTAGCCAGGCATGGTATGATTTGTGTATTGCCGTGGATCCGAATAATGCTAATATCTTATATCTCGGAGGAATAAATATCTGGAAAAGCATAAACGGAGGAACAACGCTCACCATAAACACACATTGGGTGGGAAGTTCCTGGGGGACCAGTTGCGCCCCTTCCGTTCATGCAGATATCCATTCACTAAATTTCTCTCCGGTTGACGGCAAATTGTATACGGGGTGTGATGGCGGGATTTACAGGACAGCTAATGCAGGAACTACGTGGAGTGACCTTTCAGGTGGACTTGGGATTGCACAAGTTTACAAGATTGGCCAGAGTGCAACGAATTCGGGAATAACCATCAACGGTTACCAGGACAATGGAACCGCCACCTGCAACGGTTCCGCTTTTACTACCGTCATTGGTGGCGATGGTATGGAATGTATCATTGATTATACAAACAGCAATTACAAATATGGAGCCCTCTATTATGGAGATATCCGACGATCAACCGGAAGCGGCTATTCCAAAATCGCCGCCAATGGAACGAATGGAATCACTGAAAGCGGCAACTGGGTTACTCCGTACATCTTACATAACACTGATCCGAACATCATGTACGTCGGGTATAAAAATGTATGGCGCAGCAACAATGTTAAGGCTTCCTCTGCTTCATCGGTTACATGGACTGTGATCTCTTCAGGAGAAACATCAACTTGCACTGTATTAGAACAATCGCCTGCCAATAATGATATCCTTTATGTCGTTCGCAGTGGTCAGCTCAAACGCTCAGAAAATGCCAATGCCGCTACTCCAACCTGGATCAGTTGTACATTACCGGGAGGTTACACCCCGACTGACCTGGAAGCTCACCCAACACTGGCCAATATTGTTTATGCAACTGCTCAGTATAAGGTTTATAAATCTATTGATAAAGGTGTAACCTGGACAAATATTTCAGGGAATCTTCCTTTGGTCTACACCAATTGTCTTGTTTATGATAAAAACACAAATGAAGGCTTATACGTTGGAAATGAGACTTCCATATATTACAAAGATGAAACCATGAGCAATTGGGTCACTTTCGGTAATGGTTTGCCTGTGGTTGACGTTCGGGAATTAGAAATTTATTACGATGCGACTCCGTCAAATAACCGGATAAAAGCGGCAACCTATGGCCGTGGACTCTGGCAAAGCGATCTGATTGAAACCGCGGTTGCTAACCCCTCAAATCTGGCGGCTGTTCCTGTAAGCACTTCGCAGATCAATCTGACATGGACAAAAAATACAAACAACAATGATGTTATGGTTGCATGGTCTCCTGCAGGAACCTTTGGCACACCTGTAACAGGTACAACCTATGCAGCAGGGAGTTTGATTCCCGGTGGCAGTACAGTGATATATACCGGAAATGCTTCGGCTTACGCCCATACCGGGCTTACGCCAAATACATTGTATTACTATAAGGCCTGGTCCTACGATGGAACTCACAAATATTCAAGCGGATCCGGGACAGATACTTCAACACTCTGCGCAAAAATCACTTCTTTTCCCTGGAACGAAGGCTTTGAAAATGGCGGAGCGAGTCCCGGATGCTGGTCGCAGGAACAAATCAGCAGTTCAGGTATTTATTGGACATTCATTACCGGAAACGGGAGCGCTAACCCAGCCACCACGCACGGAGGGACTTATAATGCTTGTCTGAAAGATGCTACTCCGGCAGATAATAAGACAAAACTTATTTCACCATCTTTTGACATCACTTCGCTTCTAATTCCACAACTTACATTCTGGCATACTCAGCCTGTTTGGGGATCCAATCAGGATCAACTGATAGTATATTATAAAACATCATCCGGCGGGTCATGGACTGTACTTGCTACCTTTCCCGGCAGTATCACAAGCTGGACACAAGAAGCCATCAATTTACCTAATGCAAGTAATGATTATTTTATTGCTTTTGAAGGAAATGCCAAAAATGGCTATGGAATTTGCATCGATGATGTTTCAATTAAAAGCACAACACCAACTCTTACTGTAACTCCTCCAGACCGGCCTGTGACAAGTGCCGCAGGAAACTCAACTTTTACGGTTATCTCTAATTCAGCGTGGACAGCTTTAAGCAACCAGCTATGGTGCACGGTAACGCCTTCCGGATTCGGAAACGGTACGATCACCGCTGTTTATGCAGAGAATACAAATACTTCGCCGCGCGTTGCCAATGTAACAGTTACTGTTGCTGGGCTGACACCGGTTGTTGTGACAGTTTCTCAGGCAGGCGCACCTTTAAGAACGTTTAATCTTACTGTATTTCTTGAAGGTCTCTATACAGGTCTCAGCACAATGCGACCGGCAATGGATGAAGTGAGTTACCATTGGGGAGCATCAATTGCTGATAAGCTAACCATTGAATTGCATGATGGATCAAATTATTCAAATATTGTCTATACAGCTACGAATGTTTCGTTGAATACCAATGGAACTTCTTCATTTACACTTCCGTCATCCTATAATGGAAATTATTATGTGACGATCAGGCACCGTAACCATATTTTGACTGCAACTGCTTTCCCGGTATCATTCAATACCTCAACAGTAAATTACAACTTTGATCTTCCAGGTAAAGCATTTGGCAACAATCTCGGCGTGATGACAGATGGAAAATATGTTTTCTATGCAGGAGATGTGAATCAGGACGGGCTTGTAGACGGAACTGATTTGTCGGATATCGACAATCGTTCAACCTTAGCTGCCGCCGGTTATCTCCCGGAAGATGTGAATGGTGACGGTTTGGTAGATGGTTCGGATCTTTCTGTAACGGGTAATAACGCTGATGTTGCAATTGGCGCGGTAACGCCTTGATCATTTTCGGAGTTTTATATCCGGCATTTTACGCAATTTTATTTTTTTGCTCTCGTTTAGTTGTTTTTAATTAGAGACTGTTTAAAAATTTCATTACGACAATTTCAATTCTTAATAAAATTATCTTCCTTTACTGTACTTTCTTTTGCTTCCACCAAAAGAAAGTACCAAAGAAAAGTCACCTCCTTTTGAAATCCTTGATAATTCAATCGATAAGTATGGAAAAGACAATAATCAAAAAGAATATCAGTCGACCGGCCTGAGGGCAATAATAGATAGAAAAATTTGAAATTTTTAAACAGTTCTTTATATATAAATTAATTATTATCAATGATTTCTGGAAAAGTAGCGATTACATTTACCGGAATTTATTATCTTTGCTAAAGGCAAGTTACACATAATTCAATTCCGAATTTCTGTTTCGTAGTATAGAATCTTATTCTTGCAGTTTGTAATTTTTAAATATTTAAATCAACTCTGATGAAAACAAGAACTTTACTTTTAATGGCCGCCTTCCTTTTGGGCTTCGTTGTTGTGAAAGCTCAGGATCGGCCAGTGCATCCGACCAGCATTGTGACCGGGACTTTTATCGGGATCAGTAAGCCTCTGCGTGATCTTCCAAAAATGACTCAGCAGGAGTTCGACAGGTTAGCCGAGAGAGCAAAAACCAAGCAGTTAAACGAAAGTCTTAAGCTCCGTAGTTATCCTTTTGCTTCTACTGCATTGCCTAAAGGCCCCGACCCGGTTTGGCAAAATGCCATGGGAAAATCGGGTGGTAACAGGGCTCCTATAGCAAACTTCAATGGCCAGGATTCTCCCTATTACCCGCCTGATTGTAATGGAGCCGTTGGTCCAAATCATTATATGCAGGATATTAATTGTGTTTATTCTATCTACACAAAATCAGGGACGCTCGTTGCCGGGCCAACGAATATGAACCTCTTATTTGGCAGCGTCCCCGGAGCCACATATAATGACGGTGACCCTGTTGTGTTATATGATGAACAGGCTGGCCGATGGTTAGCTACTGAGTTCTCCATCAGCGGAGCAACAAACTATATCCTGATGGCTGTATCTACTACCGGAGATCCTACCGGAACCTGGTACCAATATTCATTTGTTGTAGCCTCCATGCCGGATTATCCTAAGTTTGGCGTCTGGAGAGACGGATATTATATGGCAGACAATAACAGTTCCGGAAAAGATATTTATGTATTTCAGCGTTCGCAGATGCTTACCGGCGGAACAGCTCTGAGTGTAGGGTTCGCCAATCCTAACAGACCAACATCTGTGGATGGATTTATGATGGTTCCTCCTGTGGATAATGATGGCGCTTTCGCTCCGGCAGGTTCACCCGGAACATTCATTGCTTTTAACGATGATGCCATTGGCGGAGGAACCGACCAGCTTTGGATATATGAACTTACAGCAAACTGGACTACTCCGGCTAATTCCACTTTTTCAAGGGTTCAGCAAATCAATGTTGCGGCATTCAGCGCAAACTTTGGAAGCACATGGAATAATATTTCCCAATCTGGTTCAACCCAGAAAGTTGATGCCATTCCTCAGGTAATAATGAATGTGCCTCAATATCGGAATTTTGGCTCGTACCAGACCATCGTATGCTGCCATACCGTTGATGTGGATGGCTCGTATCATGCCGGAATTCGTTGGTACGAATTGCGCAGGGGAACGCAAACTTCAGGTAACTGGGCAGTCAGGCAACAAGGTACTTATGCCCCGGATGCACATTCAAGATGGATGGGTAGCATCATGCTGAACGGAAGTGGTAAAATCGGATTGGGATATTCCATTTCAAGCACGTCATTATTCCCTGGAATCCGATATTGCGGGCAATCCTCCAGTGCATATAACAGCGCTTCCGGCACAATGGATTTACCAGAAGAAATAATCCAGACGGGAGCATATTCACAATCATCATATAACAGATGGGGCGATTATTCAGACCTGTCAGTCGATCCCACGGATGATAACACCTTCTGGTTCACTACCGAATACATTGGCAGTGGTGGTGCCAGGAAAACAAAAATTGCCTCCTTTAAATTCGGGAATGACCCGGCTGTTGTTACACTTGCCGCAACTTCGGTTATCGGATCGACTGCTACAATCAACGGAACGGTTAACCCTAACGGACTTGCAACAACCTACTATTTTCAATGGGGAACTACACCCAGTTATGGGAATAATACAACCTCTGCTTCAGCAGGTTCAGGAGCCACGGCTGTTGCTGTATCAGCAAATCTTACAGGTCTGACTTCCGGAACAACCTATCATTTCAGTTTAGTGGCAACCAATAGTGATGGAACATCTACTGGCAGTGATCTTACATTCACTCCGGGCGCAGCAGTGGTGACCACTACAGCTGCCTCGGTCATTACAACAAACTCCGCCACATCAGGCGGTAATGTGATTTCTGATGGAGGATTGAGTGTTACAGCCCGCGGGGTGTGCTGGTCAACTTCTATTAACCCTACCATCATACCCGGCAGTTATACTACGAATGGCTCCGGAATTGGCGTATTCACTAGTTCTTTGACAGGATTATCAGCCAGCACTCTTTATCATGTAAGGGCTTATGCTACAAATTCAAGCGGTACATATTACGGAGATGATCTGACGTTCACCACTTTGTGTGGAACCATTACTTCGTTCCCATGGAATGAAGGATTTGAAAACGCAGGTTTAATTCCGAATTGCTGGACTCAAGAACAAGTGAACTCATCAGGACTAAATTTCACATTTGTCACCGGGAATGGTGCCAGCAATCCGGCAGCTGCACACGGCGGTACTTACAATGCATGTTTGAAAGATGCAACAACTGCGGATAATATTACAAAACTTATCACGCCTTCGATCAACCTGGTTTCTCTTGGTAGTCCTGTACTTAAATTCTGGCACACCCAGGCCGTTTCCAGCACGCGTCAGGATAAATTGATTGTCTATTACAAAACCGCTTACACTGCAGCTTGGACTACACTTGCTACTTATACCACCAGCATCACTGCATGGACAGAGGTAACCATCAACTTGCCTAATGCAAGCAGTGATTATTACATCGCTTTCGAAGGAAATGCAAAAAGAGGATATGGGGTTTGTATCGATGATGTTTCTATTACAGGTACGGTCACTCCTACACTTACTGTTACACCTTCCGACCGACCTGTTACGGCTGCTGCCGGAACAACTTCTTTTACGGCAACCACTGGTTCCGCATGGACTGCTTCAAGCAACCAGACCTGGTGTACGGTTACTCCATCCGGAACTGGCACCGGGACAATTGCGGCGAATTATACTCAGAATACCACGTCTTCTTCCAGGGTAGCCAATATTACAGTAACAGTTTCCGGGGTGACTCCAGTTGTTGTGACAGTTTCCCAAGCTGCTCCAACACTTTCAGTTACTCCTCCCAATCAACCTGTTACTGCTGATCCAGGGACAACTTCCTTTAGCGTTACTTCCAATTCTACATGGGCTGCTTTAAGCGATCAATCCTGGTGTACGGTTACGCCTTCCGGAACCGGCAGTGGATCAATTACCGCCATTTATTCTGCAAATGCATTATTTACCTCACGCGTTGCAAATATTACTGTTACAGCCTCCGGCACGACACCGGTTTTTGTAACTGTTACTCAAGCAGCCATAATACCAGCAATTTCAGTTACACCAACTGACCAGCCTGTGACTCCTGCTGCCGGAACAGCTTCCTTCGCTGTTACGTCCAATTCTGCATGGATTGCCTCAAGTAACCAGACATGGTGCACTGTCACTCCTTCAGGAACCGGGAGTGGAACAATCACCGCAAATTATACAATCAACAATACAGCATCTTTGAGGGTTGCAACTGTCACGGTAACTGTTGCAGGATTAACTCCCGTGGTTGTTACGGTCACCCAGGCTGCTCCGACACTTTCGGTGACTCCTTCTGACCAGTCTGTGCCATATATTTCTGGATATACTTCATTTACAATAACTTCCAACACAGCTTGGATTGCTGAAAGCGACCAGGCCTGGTGCACAGTGACGCCCACCGATTCCGGAACGATCACAGCAACTTGCTCTGAAAATCATACATATTCAGCGCGTATTGCAAACCTTACGGTAAATGTTGCCGGGCTGTCGCCGGTCGTTGTTACAGTAACACAAGCCGCAGCGCCACTACCTGAATTCAACTATACGATTGCAAATGATGTTCAAACATCCGACAAAACCCTGGAATTTGACCTCTATCTGCTCGATTATCAGCCATCAATTCCTTTTGAGCTTTCTATTATTCAGTCCGGGATTCTTGTCAATAGCGAAATTATCGATGGTGGTAACATCACAACTTCCATCCTTTCAGGTTTTTCAGAACTGGTGGCAGTGCAACAGCCAACTGGTTGCGTTTGGGCTACCGGAACGCTCAATGGGTGTATCAAAATTACCCCCAAAGCTGGCCCTGGTTGTGGAAATGGAACGATAATCAGCACTACAGGATTGGGAACAAGAATATGCCGTGTACGGATAACTAATACCGTTCCTTTTACCGCCGGTTCGCAGGCTAACCTGGCTTTTAACTTTACAACTGCTCCGTATCCTACCAAGGTCTTCCAGTATTCAGGAATTCCTTGTATCAGCACAACGTTGACCACCAGTACCGCAAACTGCTTCAGTCTGGCTACAAATCCGGTATTGAACGGACCGCCAGCGTTGTCTGTTTCTCCATCGGATCAACCCGTTTACTCTCCGGCAGGATCGATTCCTTTTGTAGTGACTGCGAATGCAAACTGGACAGCTACCAGCAATCAAACATGGTGTACGGTAACTCCTTATGGATACGCAAACGGTACTATCACAGCTAATTATGATGCGAATCCCGATCCTTCACCACGTGTTGCCAATGTAACAGTTACTGTTGCTGGTCTTACACCGGTTGTTGTAACAGTTACCCAGGCAGGTGCACCTTTAAGAACGGTTAATCTCACCGTATTTCTTGAAGGTCTCTATACCGGTAACAGCACCATGCACCCGGCAATGGATGAGGTAGGTTACCATTGGGGAGAAACAATTGCTGATAACCTGACCATTGAATTACATGACGGATCAAATTATTCAAATATTGTTTATACAGCTACTGACGTTTCGTTGAATACCAATGGCACTGCTTCAATTACGCTGTCTTCTTACTACAATGGATATTATTATGTTACGATCAGGCAGCGCAACCATATTTTGACTACAACTGCTCTCCCTATTTTATTCCATTCTTCAACGATTAACTATGCTTTTGATGCTCCCGGCAAAGCCTATGGTGGCAATCTGCTTCTGATGATAGATGGAAAATATGTTTTCTATGCAGGAGATGTAAACCAGGACGGTCTTGTAGACGGCACAGATTTATCCGATATCGACAATCGTTCCACCGTAGCTGCTAACGGTTATCTGCCGGAAGATGTGAATGGTGACGGTTTGATTGATGGCTCCGACTTGTCTATTGCAGGTAACAATGCTGATATTGCAATTGGGGTAATCACGCCATGATGAAAGATTTTATCACTGAAAAGAAGTAATACTTAAGAAACCGTCCCAAAAGGGCGGTTTTTTTTTTGCATTCCAATGTTGCATCTTGCATCACCCACTGCACTACGGGGAAGGGGCATTTGAGCTCATTAGTATCAGCAGCGGTCAACAAATAATCTGCTTTGAATTATTGTATCTTTTTCCAAAATAACTATTTTTACATTCCATATTATAGGAGGTGATTTTATGCAACCAAAACGCTATTTATCATTATTGTTTATCCTCTTGGCAAGCACGTCAACATTTGCCCAATTCCCACAAATTAAATGGGTTTTCGATACACACGATGCATCTTACGGTCAATCGGCAGCAGCAGATATTGACAAAGATGGAAAACTTGAAATTGTGTTTGGATGTTATCGCAATGATAGCTGCGTTTACGCAATAAATGCGGAAGACGGATCATTATTGTGGAAATACAATACCCACCCAAATGGATCAGAAGGTTGCAATGATACAGCACCAATAATTTATGATGTTGATGGAGATGATAGTCTGGAGGTAATCGTTCCAAGTTCATGTAACCCAACTACTTATTGCTTCAGGGGTTCAAACGGTACTGTAAAATGGCAAACGCCAACTGCAGGAAGTGATTCACCCCCGACAATCGGAGATATCGATAATGATGGCTCATTGGAAATCCTGCATGGGGGATTTGATGGGCATGTGCTGTGTATTGACGGGGAAACCGGAACCGTTAAATGGTCATTAAACGTGAATGAAAATTCATGGATCCAGACAGCTCCAACGTTGGTCGATCTGGATGGTGACGGACTGCTCGATTTCGTTGTAGCCACTTGGGCTTTTAGTGGCGACACCAGTAAAATCTATGCCTATAAAGGTTCCGATCATTCGCCGATGTGGGAAAAACCTGTTTCCGACGTGATGTATCATGGTACTGCCGTTTCTGACCTCGACCACGACGGGAAACCTGAATTGGTTATCGGTTCTTATAATGGAACACTTTATGCGCTTAATGGTGAAGATGGAAGCGAAGCATGGACCTATTCCTATTCATCATCTTCTTCTTATTATATCGGGGCTCCGGCATCAATTGCCGATCTTGATAAAGATGGCAACTGTGAAATTGTATTTGTTGACATGAATGTGGTAGGGGCTTTATCAAGTTCAGGCCATCTCCTCTGGCATTACACTATTCCTAATTATGGAACAGCTTTCAGAGGCGCTGCCATTGCCGATATTAATGGTGATGATTTACCTGATGTCGCATTCGGAACAAGTGAAGGCCACGTGGTTACATTAAACGGGGTGGATGGATCGTTGATCTGGGACTATAACCTCGCCGACCATTATGGGAAAACGTTTGAGCTGGATAATGCACCATTGATCGCAGATTTTAATAATGATTCTACCCTGGAAATTTTTATTGTCGGAGGACATGGCGAGTATCCCAATTTCCAAAATGATTATGGCCGGGGTTATATGCTCGCCGCCGGAAATGGCAATGGTACTGACTGGTTGATGTTTCAACATGACGTCCGGAGACGGTCAGATTTGTGCAACGATTCATCAGTAACAATCCCGGAATATAATCAAGGAAAAACCGGGGAAGTTTCACTGCATCCCAATCCTTCAACCAACAAAATTATTCTTGATTTCACTCCTGATTTTAACAACGCAAAACTTGCAATTTATAACATCCAGGGACAACTGAAATGTGAGCTGAAGCTTGGCACCCAATCGGAACTGTTGGATATCAGCGATTTTTTGGCCGGATGCTATTTTGTGAAGATTGCAGGTTCAGATTGTGTTCTGACAAAAAAATTTGTTAAATTATAACATAGAGACTTCTTATCAATGATAGCTGGTATTACCCGGGAAAGAACTTTAAACCGATCTGATTGTCCTGTTTCCTGCCATTTGTGGATTCTGATCGATTGAAATGAGTAATAAACTGATTTGATTAATGGACGAGAATTGTCGTCGTGGCAGGTCTTTAAAAACTGCACCCGGACTGTTTTTGGAAAAGCAGTCCTTCCCCGGAAATCCCCAGCATATCTTAATAGTAAGAAAATTTGTAAAGTTTAGATTCATTCGCTATCTACATTCTTTAAATAAATTGTTATGCAGCATCCTGATTTCCCTGTTCAATATCCTTTTCATGCCAGGTTCTGACATAGGAACAACCATTCTTTTAAATGCGAAGCTTAACAAGGATTTTCCCTGTCCTTCAACTACTTGTAAACACTTTTTCTTGTTTGCCATAACCTGATTAAAAATACCGTGGAGTTACCATTTTTTCTAAACCGAAGATGTCAAAATCGTATCCCAGACGAATTTCGTGGGACCCCATATTGTAAGATTTTAACTCATTGAACCATGCATCATAAGAATAACCGATATGCAGATTTTTCGCAATGTTAACATCCACCATAAATGTCAGGCACTTTTCAGTGCGGTAACCAACCCCTATCCAAAATATATCATTAAAAAGCATACCAAGGTTCAGATCTGCCTGCACAGGCGCATTTTGTACATATTTGACAATGACGGACGGCCGTAAGTCAATGTTTTCAGACACCGGAATGGCAATTCCTGTCATTCCGTAAAAGTGGCGGAGGAGCTTTGAAAAAGAATTGGTATTCACCTTGTTATCGTTTGAGACGACCATCTCATTCTGAAGCAAATGGGTGGAAGAAATTCCAGCATAAAACCTCTTGGAATAATAATAAATTCCAAAACCAGCATCTGGCACAGCTTTTTTCTTGACCTGGTTATTAACCAGGGGATCATTGAGATCATTAGGCTCCAATGCTGACCAATCGATATTCAAATAATTGAATCCAAATT
Organism: uncultured Bacteroidales bacterium; assembly: GCA_903915465.1. Taxonomy (GTDB): domain Bacteria; phylum Bacteroidota; class Bacteroidia; order Bacteroidales; family FEN-979; genus FEN-979. The sequence goes on from CAIWTA010000003.1 coordinate 58,138, forward strand.
GCACACCAAAAGACAGTTTTCCTTTCGGAAGCAAAATCTTATAGGCGAAAGATCCCATAACTCCTGTTTCTACTGAGGGGCCAAGTGCATCACGATAGATATACAATCCCAGCCCAAGGTGCGGGTTAGGGAGATATGAATTAGCCGTGAAAGTAATAGTATTGGGTCCATCCTTAATTCCAACCCATTGATACCGATCGATCAGATTAACAGATAACGCATCAACCGATCCTGCATACCCGGGGTTAATCGGAAGCTTATCAAAAAGATACTGAGTAATGATGGGATCTTGCTGTCCATAACTGAAACCTATGATAGAAAGCCACAGAAATAGTAAAGCTGGTTTTTTCATATCGTTGATTTTTCTGGTCATTTCAATATTTTTGATAATTCCAATACGCGTTTGATTAAGAATTTCCCCGCACTAAAATCCATCCACTGTATTCTCCTGCATTCCTGATATTGAGAATAAAGAAGTAAGTTCCATCAGAGACGCGGGCATTATGTTCGTCGGTGCCATCCCATACTTCGTTCCTATTATCATACCTTTGGAATGACTTTATCTTATCACCCCAGCGGTTGAAAACCACAACCTCATTTTCCGGATATTCTTCAATCCCTTCAATGATCCACTTATCGTTTAATCCATCCCCGTTAGGCGTGATAACATTGTGGATAATCAGCTGAAGACCTTCCCCTATATGGATATGGATAGTTGCAACATCTGATTTCGGAGTATTGTCCTCATTAGATATCATATAGGTAATTTCATCGTTGCCCGTATAATTCTTCTCCGGCGTATAGAAAACCAGATTGTCTTTCATCTGTGCTGATCCGTGCGACGGTCCTTTGCTGATGATATATGTCAGCGGGGAACCATTTGGATCAGAATCATTGATCAATGGATTAATAAGGATTGGATTGTTTACAAAAGTCGTATCATAATCATCTATTGCAATTGGCGGAAAATGAGATTGACTTTCATTGACATACACCGTAATGGAATCTTTATCTGAGCAACCCGAAATCAAATCAAGAGCTGAAAGAACAAATTTGGTTGTCACCGTTAATGGTACCGACCCGGTAGTTCTGCTTTCATTTGCTAATACCAGGTTTGCCGGTTGCCAATGGTAAGCAAATGCTGTTGAGCCTCCTGTAGCATTTCCACTAAGTACAGTGGAAAGATCTGCATTAATGACCTGATCCGGACCTGCTTCAACAATTGGAAGGTGCTTCATCGTTAACGTCATCGTGTCTGACTTCGTCATATCATCGTACGATCCCAATTCGGAAGCAGTCAATATCAAACTCACGTGATTGTCTTTATTATCTGTTAAACTTGGATAATAGATTGGTTTCAGAATAAACCTGTCACTAAAAGTTCCTGTTCCGGAAGTCTTCCATTCCAACGATCCATAATTACTGGCTGTTGGCTGAGACAATGTTACCGGAGTAGTTCCGCACGTTGATAAATCTGGTCCTGCATTGAATAATAAAAGCGGATTTATTTTAATATTCATTACATCATTACTTTCTCCGCAAGATTCTGATCCAATCACCGTCATTTTAAAAGAAACAGTGCCACTTTCTCCAGTTGAAGGAAAGTAAGTAGGCGATATTGTGTTTCCGTTCTCCATTGTCCCTGTACCATTATGCGTCCAGAAAATTCTTGAATAATTACTTGCCACAGCACCAGTGATCTTCACAGAACTTTGTTCGTGAACGTTTAAATCCGGACCGGCATTACCATGCGGTAAGGGGATGATATCAAGATTCATCGTGTCTGCTACACTACCACAAGGTGCATTCCCTATTGCGGTGAGAATCAGTTGGATTTTCCCAGATTCATTTAAACCCTGAATATAAGCAGGTGCCAGTGTATTGGCATTAATTAAGGTTCCACTTCCATTATGAGTCCAGAGTATCGAAGAATAATTTCTTGCGGAAGCCATTGAAACGGTGTACTGCGTTTCCTGGCAAACCGAAGTATCATTTCCAGCAATAGCGGTAGCAGGTTCATAAATTTTGACAGTCTGCTCACAACTTGAACTGTTGCCATGAATATCTGTTGCAGTCCATGTCACGACTGTTGTGCCAATCGGGAATGCATGCGGAGCATTGTTGTATAAATTTGCTATCGCACAATTATCTGTGGCGGTAGCATTTCCAAGAATTAAAGAATCTGTTTGACAAGCAACGATATTCTGAGGGCAAACTATCACCGGTGGGGAGTCATCTACTACTACGACAGTAAAACTGCAAGCAGATACATTCGTTCCATCACTGAACTCATATATTACAGTTGTTGTACCAACCGGGAATAAATCTCCTGGATAATAGTTTGAGCTGACTGCTACAATGCCTCCACAATTATCAACAGCACTGGGTGTTGTCCAGATAGCGGCCTGATCGCAAGTTACCCTTCCGTTGGTAGCTAAGCTGATGTTTGAAGGACAATCTAAAACAACAGGAGGAGTACTATCCACAACAGTTACGGTAAAGCTGCAGGTTGATACATTGCTTCCGTCACTGAAGGTGTAAGTCACTGTAGTTGTTCCAACAGGAAATACATCGCCAGGATTATGGTCAGACGTAACTATCAAATTTTCCGTACAATTATCTAGCGCTGTTGGTGGCACCCAAATTACTATTTGATCGCAGGTTGTTCTGCCTTCAGTGGTCAAACTGATATTGGACGGGCATCCGCTGATCACTGGTGCTGAGTTATCACCTATTTTAATTCTAAAGCGGCAAGTGGATACATTGGTTCCGTCGCTGAAAGTATAAGTTACACCGGTTGTTCCAACAGGGAATACATCGCCAGGATTATGGTCAGATGTAACTATCACATTTTCTGTACAATTATCTACAGCTGTTGGTGGCACCCAAATAACGATTTGATCGCAGGTAGTTCTTCCGTCAGTATTCAAACTGATATTGGAAGGACATCCGCTGATCACTGGTGCTGTATTGTCGGTGATTGTTATGACTTGTGTATAGACTGCTTCTACAATGTTACCGCAACCATCAGAAACCGTCCACGTGTTGGTGTAAGTACCAGCAACAAATACACCAGCAGTCTTTACCGGTGTCAACGCTGCATCGCAGTTATCAGAAGCAACAGGAGCTAATGACTGAGCGGCTGCAATGCCTGCTGTATCGCTGCATTCTATCGATGCATTCAAAGCTCCGGCTACAGTCGCCCATGTTGGAACGGTATTGTCCTGAACAGTAATGGTCTGCAGGCACGACGAAACATTGCCGCAGTTGTCTATTGCAGTCCATGTTCTTGCAATCGTGTAGTTGCTGGCGCAATTACCGGCGGTTATTACATCTGAATGATTGATGGTTATCGTTCCGGGACAGCTATCCGCAGTAGCTGTTGCAATACCGGTATTGAAAGGATCAGTGGAGGCAGTGCAATTAAAAGTAGCATCACCGGGACAAGCAATATAAGGAGTCTGCTGCCCTTTAGCTTTCAAAAGGGTAACTTCCGTATTAACGCCAGTAGCAATAAGCGCTACTTCTGGGTGGTTTTTCGGGTTATGAACAAAACCTACTCCGCTCTGAACCCTGGTGCTGTTAATAACTTCAAAAGATTGACCAATTGCTACCGTTCCAAAGAATGAACATGTCAGAAAAAAAATAAGCGTAAATAAGTAAAAAAGATTGAAGGTACTTTTTTTCATAGGTTTTGTCATGAATTGGTTCTTTTCTTACACATTAATTAAGACCGATCACTTGATCCCCTAAGCTCTTTGGTGGTGCATCCGGGCTGTTTTTACTGAACCGGATTACATAATTACCAGATTGACTATCATCAAATGTGAGATCGAACCCATAATCAAAATTTAACTCCATTACAATGAGGCTGGATTTCCAGGTTTTTTTAGAATTTTTCCAAAGCATATTAGTCAGTTTTTAATGTTAGTTTGTAATGTTAGAATCTCATATATGGTTTTTTGATTATTTTTCATGACGAAAAAAATTAAACAAAAAACAAAACAATACATGTTTTGCAATCTTCTTTCTAGTCTTCTGGGAAATTGTGTTAGATGTGCAGCCTAACAGGATGTAAAAGTAATACAAATATTCCGGATTGCTACTTTAATGGCCTATAAATCACCCATATAAATATCAACAAGCCGCGCACATGTGCGAATTTGCTGTTGGTGAAATGCAAGAAAACCACTTGTAATTAGAAGAAAAACAGGCATATACGTGAACTTTCCGAAAACCGGAGTGTGCGGCCCATGGGGTCTTGATGATTTCCGGAATAGGGATACTGCTGAAAAATGGAAACATCGCAATGATGATTCCTTGTATCTATTGAAAAGATTGAGAGACTGTTTAAAAATTTCACTATTTTTCTATCTATGAGTGCAGTA
>CAIWTA010000004.1 GCA_903915465.1 uncultured Bacteroidales bacterium
ACTCGTTCCGGTTACTTTTATGCATTCGCCAATAAACAAAACAGGATTAAGCGACATTCAATTTCAGGTTTACCTTTCGCCTGTCAGCAAATCGAAGTTTATCTTGGGTGTTGGCCCCGTCATTTCTATTCCGTCCGGCATTCCATCCGACATGTGTTCAGGCAAATGGACTGCTGGTCCGGCAGTTGTTGGAATGCTTATGTTAAAACATTGGGTGATCGGAACCCTTTGTACACAGCGATGGTCGTTTGCTGGCGAAAGTGATAAGCCGGACATTAACCAGCTGTATATTGATGCCTTTGCCAATTACAATTTCAAACATGGATGGGCATTGGGATATACACCTGAAATCTATGTAAACTGGAACCAACCGAAAGATGGATGGAATCTGCCTGTAGGTTTGAATGTTTCAAAAGTCTTTAAGATTGGGAAACAGCCGATGTCGGCCAATTTCGCTTATTACTACAATGTCATCCGACCCGCCGATTACCCTGATATGTATATCAAGGCCGGGTTGACTTTTCTATTCCCTAAAAAGTAATCACTCAACAAAAAAACGACCATGAAAAAAACCAATTTCTATTTATTCCTATTTCTGATTCTGCTATCAGGTTCAGGTCTTTCTGCTCAAACAATCAACCCCAATCAATACCCTTCCTCGGATAATAAAGAATGGGGACAGTTGTTGTGGAACATGAAACTGGCTGACCAGGATATTTCTGATTTTACAAATTATCAAAAGGTGGATGACCAGGGCATAAGCGCCTGCCGCTATACCGTTGCCTTTTCAGCCTACTTCCTGGCCATTGAACAGTACCATAAATTTCCTGCCTGGCGTGAAGCTTTACAGCCTGCCTTTGATAAACTGATCCAACGCATGTTGCAGAAGCAGATCTGGGGTTACTGGTCGCACGAAAGCCAGGGTATTACCAAGTTTGAACCCAACATGGACCGGCCTTATTCCCGCAACGATGACCCGGTATCTCTTGGAAACATCATGTATTCTGGACATCTCGGGATGATGATCAACCTTTATGAAATGCTGTATCATGACATGAAATGGGACCAACCCGGGTCAATCGTCTTTCAAATCAATGACAATGAAAAGTTTGTCTATGATAATAAAAACCTGCAAAAAGTGATGTTCGATCAGATGATGACCAATCCGGTTCCCGGCATCGAATGTGAACGCAATGCGGTTTTTCCGGCCTGCAACACCCACCCAATTATCAGTTTCATGTTGTATGACCAGTTGCACAACAGCCGTTATTATCAGGCGGCCCATTTGCCCTTTGATTCTTGGTTTGAGAAGGTGTTCATCAATCCGAAAACCAAGGACCTTGCATCGTTTTATCTCATTAAGCAGGGGTGGGCGTTTTCGGGTTGGAATCCCAGATACGGCAACAAAATGGATCCTGTGATGGAAGGAATGGTGCAAAAGGGGATTGATTTCAATTCGGGAGGAAATGACGGGTGGATCGGAACCTTCATGCATGCATGGAATCCAAAACTTGTAGAAAACCTCTATCCATTCCTGAAAAAGAAACACTATAAGATGGATAAAGGCATTGCAACCCTTACAAAAGATGTAGTGGCCCCTGACGCTTATTACGCTTTTTTCGCGACACTGGCGGCAGAGATTGGAGATGAAGCGGCCAGAAAAGGTTTGCTTAAGACTGTTGATAGCATCTATTCACCAGTTTGGATTGACGGAACTTATCACTACCCCTTTATGGATAACGTTCCCACAGTGAACCTGGCGGCAGCCGATGGCGATAAGAAACCAGCAGCCCCGCCAGTCACACCCGTTCCAATATCAGCAGACAATCAAAAAAGCGTTCCTGCTTGCTGCCGCTCAACCCAGGTCGAGGGACATGGCGATGCCACCAACATGAAAAGCTTTCCGTCACACTCCGATCTGGCCGACCGGTTGATCGGCATGGCCAGGGCATTACCAGCCAATGGCTTTTATACTATGGTAAACCAACCTTTCGATGACAAGTATTACACTGAACCTGGCATTACCGGGGTGGATATTAAAAATGTCATCCTTAAACGGGCAATTTATGACAGGGTTAACAAGGCACTTATCGTGTCAACCTTTGGGAAGAATGAAGGAGGGAATACATCTTTTAAAGTCATCAACCTGGATCCGGCGAAAACATATGCCGTCACCATCGATAAAGTTCCACAAAAAGATATTGTGAAACAGATGGCCATTGAAATACCTATGGAAACCACAAAAGCACACGACATCATCATCTATGAAAAATAATGTGTATTCATTCTCAAATCCTCAAATCTTCAAATCCTATGAAAAAAACAACCATTATCTTCTGTTTATTGGCCGTGATTGGCCTGGTAATCAATGTGGGCTGCACAATGAAGCCCAAAATGACCAAAGAACAAGCTCAGCAAAAAATCACAGAACTTCAAACCAAACTGGCTTTGATCAACGATCAATGGTACGACATTTATGAAACCGGATTGGTTGACAGTGCCGGAGTGGCTGCAAAAAAGATTGAAGAAGCACAGACTGAACTGGCTTCGGGAGAACTTGCAAAGGCATCGGAACTACTCATCAGGGCAGATACCCTGCTTAACCAGTACTCCAAGACAAACCTCCCCGTTTTTACTCCGGAAACACCCCTGAAAAACTTTCAGGATCTTGGAAAAATCCGTAAAGCAACACTTGACGACATTGGTCAACTCGAGATGGCAGGGGTCCCCAGGTGGAACTATTGGTTCAACTTTTCAGGAAAAGGAGACGATGGGAAGCAATATGCTGCCTATGCCTGTGTGAATTATCATGGTACCGGGGCTTTGGTGCAGGGAGTGATGTTTGTTTTAAGCATGGAAGATAACGGCACCAAACTGATGGATGGCTCGCTGAAGGTCATTCCAACACGCAAACAGGAAAAAGACAGGTTGGTATTTACCGCCAAGGAAGGGGGGAAATCCATGGTTTATTCAATTTACAAAGAAAAGGTCATTATTGATTATAAATCACCGGAATACAGCGTTAACCTAGAGCTTTCCACTTTGTATTCGTTCTGGTATAACAAAGGCATCCAGCCGGTTGATGTTTTGCCGAATACCCCTTCAGCAGGTTTTGAACAACCCGGGCTGGCACAAGGAACCATTACCATGGGAGGAAAAACCATTAAGGTAACCGGTGGCGGCGAACTGGAAAACTATTTCTGCGGCGGCAAAGGCGGGGCAGATTACCGCACTTCGCTGATCAAATACGGCAACGAATGGTGGGTTCCTTTCAGCACCGATCAGATTTCGGGGATCTTTGTGGTGACCGGACCCTATAAAGATGCCGGTCTTTATGTCAATGGGAAATACATCATCCCTTCGGAATATAAGATACTACAGGGCGAACCGAATAAAACCTTCACCATTTCAGCCAAAACTTCAGAAGGCGACCTGGAAATCACCTGCAACCTTTGGGGAATGAATCCAAAACTTTATGAATGCTGGGGAAGTGTTGACGGAACCTTCAAGGGGCAAAAACTCACCAATGGAAATTGCTGGCTTGAGCATGTTCCACAGGGGGGAGCCAATGAAGCTTCGGATAAATCTCCAAGAAAAGCAAAACCAACAAATTAATAAATCAAAAATGATCAACAATGGAATTTTTTCCATTCAGATCACTAAACAACCAATTATGAAAACAAGGAACATCTATTTCACTCTTTTGGCAGTCGTGGCTGCCTTTGTAATCACCTCCTGCTCTTCACCGATAACCTTGACAAGCTGGAAAAACCCTGCCGACAACTCAAAGATTTCGAAAGTAGTGGTGATGCCCCTGTTCGACAAGCTTGAATACATGAAACCATTTGAACAATCAATGGATGCCTATTTTATCACTCAGGGGCTGAAGGCGCTTGGATCGCTTGATATACTCAACCCAAATATTAAATATTCGGTTTCTGATATTAAAAAGAGGTGCGACAGTCTGGGCGCTGATGCCATTCTGGTATTCGTTTATAAGGGGACTGACAAATCTGAAAGTTACGTTCCCCCAACCACTTATACAACCGGCGGGTTTGGCGGTTCGTGGGGTGGCGGATACTGGGGCGGAGGTTCCTGGGGCGGATACGGCGGCGGATTTTATGGAGGGGCAGCGGGCTTCGATGCAGGCAGTACCGTAACGACCGGAGGCTACTGGACTACTACTTCTGTGGTAAACCTGAAAGCAAGTCTATACACCAGGTCTTCGAACGATGCCATCTGGACCGGTGACATTACGGTAACCGACCCGAACTATGTGGACCAGTCAGCTACTGAGATTGCACAGGATATTTATGCCGATTGGGTGAAATATGATCTGTTGAAATATCCATCGGGGAAAAAGTAACAATAAAAAATGAATCTTATGGTAGTAGCAGGAATTGACATTGGATCCACTACCGGGAAGGCCGTCATCATGATCGATGATAAAATTATCCTGGGAAAAATCATCATGGCCTCCATCAAGCCGGCGCAAACGGCCAGGCTGGCCATCGAGGCAGCCCTTGAAAATGCCGGCCTGACCGCGCAGGATGAGCTTCAGTATATCGTAAGTACCGGTTACGGCCGGCTTAAGGTGGATTTCGGCAATGAGAACATTTCGGAAATATCCTGTCACGCCAAAGGGGCCTTTCATACCGACCCGGAAGTGCGCACCATCATCGACATCGGGGGGCAGGATTGCAAGGCCATATCCCTGTCGGCGAAAGGAGCCGTGTTGGGGTTTGAGATGAACGAGCGTTGTGCGGCGGGAACGGGCCGATTTTTCCAGGTTATGGCCAAGGTTCTGGCCTGTGGCCTGGAGGGGATCGGATCGCCCAGCAACATCAGTCCCACCGCGGCAACCATCTCGAACCAGTGCAGCGTATTTGCCGAATCGGAGATCATCAGCCTGGTGAACAACGATGTGCCGCTGCCTGACATTATTACCGGCATCAACCGTGCAGTTGCCAGCCGCGTGAGCGGTCTGGTTCGCCGGGCCGGGCTGGCCGACAAGGTGGTGATCACCGGCGGCTGCTATGGCAACGAAGGGCTGGTGAACGCACTGGAGCAGGCTCTTGGATTGAAAGTCAACCGGTTGCCGGTCAACCCACAATTCATGGGTGCACTTGGAGCAGCCGTCTTTGCCATGGAAAAGTTCAGAGCAAAAACCACAGAAACACAAATTAACATGGAGGGCGCGAAATGAGATCAGGACTGAAATCGGACATATTTGAAAAGTTTGCAGCCCTTGCCGGCAGCATCAGCAACTCCGAAGTGGAGGGCTGGAAGCAGCAGGGCGGCAAGGTGATCGGGTATACCTGCTCCTTTGTTCCGGAGGAACTCTTCGTGGCGGCCGGCCTGATGCCCTTCCGGATAAGGGCAACAGGAAGCCTGAGCGCGGGCAGAGCCGACGACTATTTTGAAGCGGCCAATATCTGCAGCCTTGTGCGCCATTGCTTCAATAAAATCCTCACCGGTGAATATGAATTCATCGACGGCTGCGTGATCGGCGGTGGGTGCGATGCGAACCGGCACATCCTTGACAACTGGGAAAAGAGTGAGGCGCGCATTCCTTTCCTGCACCGGATCTTTTTTCCGCACAGTTCCGGCATACTGATGGCGCAAAATTTCCGCAACCAACTGGAAAATCTGAAACAATTACTTGAGGAGCATTTCGGGTTGAAGATCACCGATGATAAACTCCGGGATGCCATCGTACTTTGCAACGAGATACGGGATCTTCAGAAAGCCATTTATGCCCTCAGGAAGGTGGATAACCCGCCCATCACAGCCTCCGAAACCATCGCGTTGGTCGTGGCCGGCTATTCCATGCCAAAAGAAGCGTACAAGGCGGATTTGACCCAACTGCTGGAAGAACTGCGCGGCGTAACAGTACCGGAAAACAAAAAAACCGTCAGGCTGATGGTCGTTGGCCCCGGGCACGACGAACCCACCCTGTGCGATATTATTGAGACGATGGGAGGCACCGTGGTCACTGACCTCACCTGCTATGGCGGGAAAACACTCTTTGGCAGCGTGCATGAAGCAGATCCCGATCCTCTTCAGGCCCTGGCCGATTACCAGGTAATCGACCGTCCGCTCTGTCCTAAGAACCTCGATGCCCATCCCATCATCAACAGGGAGGTCATGGATAAGATTAAAGAGTACCGGGTTGACGGAATCATCGGCCAAAGCTACCTCTGCTGCGAAACCTGGGGCGGCGAACTTTTCGTACTGCAGAAGGAGTTGAAGGAAGCCGGGATTCCCATGCTCCGGATCGAGCGGGAGTACACTTCCGACTCGCTGGGACAAGTGCAAACGCGGGTACAGGCATTCATCGAAACCATATCAGGAGGATTGTTATGATCAATATTTTTTCTCAGTTAATGATGGAAGCCAACAAATCGTTGTACGGGCTTACCATCGATCCGCAGAACGCGTCGAAAGGTCCGGTCGTTTTGGGAAACGGTGACTTTTTTATCGAAATACCAGTGGCCTTTGGCTGCGCCTTTTCCGACCTTACTCTCACTGGGGCCAACGGCACGGCGCTACCGACCGCTGCTGAACTCATAGACAAGGGGATCGAAACGGGTGTAGGAAGCAGGATGTGCAATGCCATCAAGGTGGCCAGCTACTATCTTGAAGCGGGGTTGATCAGCAAACCCGATATGATTATCACCTCCAACTCCTGTTGCGACTCCATGACCACGCTCGGGATCCTGATGAATGGATACAAGCCGTGGGCCGACGTGCCGAAATTTACCATGGATGCTCCGCACAGCTTCGACGAGGAGAGCTACCTGTATTTCGGCCATCAGTTGCGCAATGCTGTTACCTTCATGGAGACGGTGACCGGTCGTAAAATGGACTGGGATCGCCTCCGGGAAGTGTGCGTGGAATCAAACAAGCAGCGACAACTGCTGCTCGAGTTCCAGGAACTGAAGAAAGCGGTGCCTTGTCCGACGGAACCCGACCTGGCACGACAGGGCACGGAATATACCACCTGGACCTCTGACCGTGTGACTCCTACGGTGACCGCATGGCTTGAACAACTGGTCACCGCCACTGAGCAACGTGTGAAAGAGGGAAAGGGGATTGACGGAGTGAATGAGAAGGTGAGGTTCCTCTGGCAGGATCTGGCAGGGAGCTGGGCCTCCGGAACCGTGTTGGCCCGCCTGCAAAAGGAGCTGGGGGCGGTATGCCTCATGGATTATGTGTCGTATGCAACCTGGACTCCGATTGACCTGTCCAGCGAAGAGACCATGTTCACCTCCTTCGGCAAGCGTTTTCTGCTGGAAGATGCCATGAACCGGCAGGCCCTTCACACCGCCGACCTCTTCTGCAACGATATCCTGCAGATCGTAAAAGAGTTTAAATGCGATGCGGTGATTATGCCGGCCCATATCGGCCACAGGGATACCAATTCCAGGATGAAAATCGTACGGGATTTGTGCCGCGAACACGGCATCCCTTGCCTGGTGCTGGGAATGGACATCTGGGACAAGCGCTACATGACCCCCGAGGTGGTTTTCGACCGGATGAAGACTTTCTTTGAGGTATCAGGACTAATTTAAAAACAATTTGATTTAAATTTTAAAAAAACTATTTATGGAAAGTGTAGTCGCATGGTACGATGGTTTGCTTAATAATAAAGAGTTAATGCATGGAATATTAACCTGGCTGGGAACTATTTTCCCGATTTATGTATTTGTAGTAACTTCAAAGTTTACATTTGAATCAATTATTGAAGTAATTATTAAAAATAAGTGGTTACTCCTTAAAGTTTTTCTAATCGTATCTATTGCCACTCCATTGATTACTTCGGGCATCATCGCGATTTTTAACGTTCCGCTGGTGCTTGCCGGGATCATGCTGATTGCTTCGATTGCAGTTGGCGACCCATTTGATTTGGTTGATGCTCACGGCAAAAAAGGAAGTCTTCTGATGGCCTCTGCCATCATGATTATTTTGGTTATATTAATGCCTTTAACAGTTCCTGTATGGATGTGGGTTTTTAGTCAATGGTTCCCGTTGCATCTTTCAGCGACACCGACGAATGTGGTCACTCATGTATCCATCGTTGTATTGGTTCCAGCATTTTTGGGATTGCTGTTCCGCCAGTATTTACCTAAAGTTACCGACATCCTTGAGAAAATATTGAAAAAATATTTTGTAATATCAGCCCTGCTGATCACGGTTTTCTTTATTTCCGGTTCGATCGGTAAAATAATATTTGTATTTGGATTAACCGGCATTATTGCAATGTTTCTAATGATTTCGATTACTCTTATCATGGGATATTACGTTGCAAAAGGTTTGGATCGAAAGGAACGTATTAGTATTTCGCTTGCTTGCTCACTGGGTAATATGGCGGCAGTTTTATTTATTGCTCGTTTGGCTTATCCTGAATTAGATAAAAGTTTTGATTTTCTGGTTACGGTTTTTGGATGGGTTGTTTTGCGATGGCTCATTATCTATTGCTGGTTTTTCTTCATGAAATATCGTGTTAAAAAGGAAGGTGAAACCTTGGAAGAAGATAAAATTTAAGCCCTCTAGAGCTCCTAATATTTTGAATTATGGATGTTTATGATATTTATATAGAAAAGTGTACTGCCAAAATTGATGACATGTATGCGAAAGGTAGGAGAATTAAATTCACTCAACTCCCTTCGTCAGTATCGGAAATAAGAAAAGATATTTGTATTAAAGTAGGTGAAAAGGAAAGCAGTGGTGTAATTTTAAGGGAAGATACATTTATTGAGCTTGGAAATCCTGAAATGGGCTCCTGTTCAATATTGCTTTATACAGATAAACCTGCAATGTTAAATGATGGCAGGATCACTTTAATAGGACCGGATATCAATGATTCGGGAGTGAATAATCTTTCGTTCGATGAAATTGTAATCATCGGTAGTTTGCATGGTAACGATATGGATATTGTAGAATTAGAATCTTTATGCAGGAATAAAAACGCGACTCAAAGCTTCCCTTTCGGGCAAATAATCATGCTTGGAGGGAAAGAATTAACCGAAAAAGATTTTGAATCTTTACGTGAAACATTGATAATAGGTGATCAGATTGAAGGCTATAGGGTAAGGAGTTTTTCTGAGAATATCTGGAGTCGGGTTAGTAAGCAAGCTGTTGATAAAGGATTTAATTTTGAAACATTAGGTAAAGCATTGATGATTATTTTTAAAACTGCTCATCCTAAAATAGAATCCATGGAAGTGGGATTTGTTACAACAAATAAAGACGACATCTCAATTCTAAAAGAATATTCTAAACAGATTCTAAAAATATCTAAGGAGATTGTAAAAGAAAACTGGAAAATTAAAGGGTATGATATTGAGTGTTCTTCCGACTGCAATACCTGCGATGATAAGCCGGTTTGCGATGATATCCGGGAGGTGTTGAAAGATAAAATGAAGAAAAACAGCACTAAAAACGGATAACCCGAAATGACTACATCAGTTATTGAACATGATAAATTTATAACACACAAACCAATAATCTCGGTTTGTGGTAAAGGAGGAGTTGGAAAAACTGTATTTTCGGCGCTTTTAGGACGTGTTATTGTTGAAAATGGTTTAAAACCTTTACTTTTAGTTGATGCCGATCCTGTTGGGGGACTTGTTTCAGCTATTGGCGAAAAAGCGGTTAAAACACTTTCGGGCGTCAGAGATATGTTTATTGAAGAAACAAGAAAAGGTGGAAGAGTCAGTTCCAGACAGATTGCCGACCAGCTTGATTATTTTATTCTGAATGCACTTGTTGAACATCATGATTATTCATTTTTGGCAATGGGGCATACGAACGAAAAAGGATGTTTCTGCTCTGCAAATAAATTGTTACGCAGTGCCATGGATGAAATTATTTCAGCTTTTGCATTTGTCCTTATTGATGCTGAGGCCGGTATTGAGCAAATCAACCGGGATGTTACCTGCAATGTGAATAGGATTATTGTTGTGTTAGATGCTTCTCAAAGAAGCGTAGACACGCTTAATGCTATTTCAAACATGGTTGATAGTTCAATAATTACTGTGGTTGCTAACAGAGTTTTACCTGATAAATTATTAAATATTACTAAAAATATCGAAATTGCAGGTGTTATTCCCGAAAATGAAACATTAAAACAATTTGACCGCGATGGATGGTCGCTTTGGAAACTACCATCAGATAATGAAGCATTGATGGCTGTTAGAAAAATTGCAGAAATAACAGGATTGATATAATTGATTTAGAACAAATTAAGTTAAATATATAAAAATAGGAGAAAAAATTATGTGCGAACACGATCACGACGACGATTTTGAAATTCTGGCAGACGAATTAAAACACCTGCATGAACATTTGGAGAAAACTTCACTTGAGCAACTTGAAGTATTAAATAAGATATCGGAACAAATGAACTCGATCATTAAGCTACTGAAAGAGAAGAAATAAGATCTAATATGTAATTAAAAATGAAAAAATCATCCCTTATCTCTTATACCTTAACGGAATGGGACAAGAATCAGGTACATTAATATTTTGCCTTATTCATCTGGCAATTTACCCTTAAAGCGATTTGAGACTCTGTCAATTATTCTGGTTGTAAAGATTATATGGCAAATTCCATTTTTAATGATGACTTACTGCAGTTAATGAATTAGTATTTTAAAAAATAAGAATTTTAGTATTTCAGCGGGAATATTATTAACCAACGAACCAATAACAAGGTAAAGCCAGGCATTGCTTGGCTTTTTTGTGTCCTTTACTAAGCATAGCATTGTGCATTTCTTTGCTCAATGCAATCCTCCCAACCCAAACTTTCCGAACGTGAAATAGCCCAGGCCTGGGCTAAGATTACCATAATCAAATGGAAAAAGAAGCTCGCCATCAATAAGGCAGTCAATTCCAATACCCTTTTCAATAGTTTTAAATACAATGTTCTTTCCTCAGCGCAAGGAAATGTGCTGAAAATCACCCTGCTTTTTGAGTATTACGGTCGCTTTGTCGATATGGGCGTCGGCAAAGGCGTCAAGATCG
>CAIWTA010000005.1 GCA_903915465.1 uncultured Bacteroidales bacterium
AGGAAGTCAGGAGTTCCCTGTCTTTAATGGAGGCAACACTCGAATCAATTCATAACGGTATTCTTGTGGCAGACCACCAGGGGAATGTTATCAAAACCAATAAAAAATTCGCTGAGATGTGGCATATACCCAGTGAAATTCTCACTTCAGCAGACGACAAACAACTGATGAACTACGTTTATAGACAGTTGGCCGATCCTGATGAGTTTATCGCTAAGGTTCGGGAATTGTATGAAAACCCTAAAGCCGAGAGTGTGGATTTGATCAACTTTAAGGACGGACGTATTTTTGAGCGATTTTCGAGGCCAATGTGCATTGGAAGCGAAGCGAAAGGGAGAGTATGGTCTTTCCTCGACATCACCGAACACACTCAGTCTGAAGAAGCACTGAAAGACAGCGAAAGTCGTGCCCGTTCGATCATTGAAGCGATACCTGATATGATGTTCACGCTCAACCGCGATGGGGTATACCTTGATTATAAAGCAGCCAAAGAAGACCTTCTTTATCAATCGCAGTCAATAATAGGTAAAAGAAATCAGGACATTATGCCCCCTGAATTTGCCAGGTTAGTTGATGAAAAAATCAAGCTTACCTTCCAAACCGGGGAAATGCAGGAGTTTGAATATCAATTGCCAATACCAACAAAAGGGATTTGTGTATTTGAAGCCAGAATGATCCCCTGCAGTACCGATAAAGTAATTGCTATTGTACGCAATGTTACAGAGCGGAAGAAAACAGAAGCGGAAATCAAGAATAAAAATGAACAACTTATTATTGCCAATGCCGAAAAAGATAAATTCTTTTCCATCATTGCCCACGATCTGCGCAATCCGTTTAATAGCTTTTTGGGGCTGACGCAAATAATGGCAGATGAATTGCCAATCTTGACAGCGGACAAGATACAAGAGCTTTTAATGGTCATGAAAAATTCAGCCACCAACCTTAACCGTCTTCTTGAAAACCTTCTGCAATGGGCCAGAATACAACAAGGATTAGTTCCTTTCAATCCGAATGTAGTTCAATTGCGTCCACTCGTAAATGACAGTCTGGATACAATGTTGGAACCCGCGAAAATAAAGGGAATTGAAATAGATTATGATATTCCGGATGACATCGAGGTTTTTGCTGACAGAAACATACTTCAAACAATACTTCGTAACCTCGTTTCTAATGCAATGAAATTTACGCCCAGTGGAGGGAAAATAAGTCTTTCGGCTAAAGTCACCGGTGATAAGAGTATTGAAATATCTATCAAAGATTCTGGTATTGGTATGAGTCCGGATTTGGTTGATGTTTTATTCCGGCTCGATGCTCAAACTAATAGAAAAGGCACTGACGGCGAGCCAAGTACGGGGTTGGGGTTAATCATCTGCAAGGATTTCATAGAAAAACATGGTGGAAAAATTTGGGTTGAAAGCAAGTTAGGAAAAGGTAGCGATTTTAAATTTACCTACCCAATGAAAAGCAATTAAATATTTGAAAATGAGGCAATAAAATAGTATGGAAAAAGACAAAAATTCCGAAGCTGCTTCTTTGCGTGAAAAGGCAGTAGAGGTGCTGAAAGCGAAACGATCCACTTCGGCTTTACCCGGAATCCGAAAAACACATCAACTCCACGACCTATCAAATTATTACCCCATCACTTCGTCTGAGGCCGACATACTGAAGCTCTTACACGAGCTGGAGGTGCATCAGATTGAGATGCAATTACAGAATGAAGGCCTTATAGTAGCAAAAGAAAAGGCAGAAGTTGAGGCCGAAAAATATGCTGAATTATACGATTTTGCCCCATCGGGTTATTTTTCACTTTCCAAAAAAGGTAAAATTATTGAAATCAACCTCTATGGATCGCAAATGCTTGGCAAAGAGCGCTCTTGTTTAAAAAACAGCAAGTTTGGGTTTTTTGTTTCCAACGATACAAAACCAATCTTTAATCACTTTCTTGAAAAAGTATTTTCCAACAAAGCCAAAGAATGCTGTGAAGTGACATTGTCGACCAATGGAAACTCACCAATGTATGTTCAGCTTACCGGCAGCGTTACAAAAAATGGAGAACAATGCCATTTAAGCGGAGTTGATTTTACTGAGCGCAGGCTTGCGGAGCAGGAAATCAAACTAAAAACAGAACAACTTATCCAGGCAGATGCCGAAAAGGACAAATTTTTCTCCATCATCGCGCACGATTTGCGCAGCCCCTTCCAAACCCTCCTTGGCTTTACCCGAATGCTGACAGAGAATTTGCCAACCTTAAAGCTGGATGAAATTCAGATGATTTCTATGAGTATGGGAAACTCAGCGAACAAACTCTTCAAACTGCTTGAAAACCTGCTTGAATGGTCGCAAATGCAGCGTGGCCTGATTGGTTTTAAACCTAAATCGTTTATATTGTTGAATGGGATTGCATCTGTTGTTGAGTTGGTTCGCGAAGCAGCAGACTTGAAAGAGATCAAAATCAGCTATGATGTCCCGGAGGATTTAAGAGTAACAGCAGATGCAAAAATGCTGGATAGCATTTTACGTAATTTAGTTTTCAATGCTGTAAAGTTTACTCCAAAAGGTGGAAAAGTTTTAATTATGGCAAAGCAGATACCCGAAGATACGGTTGAAATATCAGTCAATGACACGGGTATCGGAATGAATATGCAGATGATCGGTCATCTTTTCCATCTTGATGAGCTTACAACAAATGGTAAAGGCACTGAGGGTGAACCAGGCACCGGATTAGGATTGATTATCTGTAAGGATTTTATTGAAAAACACAGCGGAAAGTTATGGGTGGAGAGCAAAGTGGGAAAAGGGAGCACTTTCTATTTTACAATGAAACAGTAACCATACCAATGAAACATTTGCCAAACCTGCTCATTGTTGACGACTCCGAGGAAAATCTGATCTTCCTTGAAATCGCCATCTTGAAACTTAAAGTTAACCTGATCAAAGCGCTTTCAGGCTCTGAAGCATTAGAGAAAACCCGTGGTGTTGACCTTGCTCTTGCAATCATCGATGTTCGGATGCCTAAAATGAACGGCTTTGAGCTTGCGTTGAAGCTGAATGAAGAAAGATCGAATGACAAAGTGCCGGTTGTTTTTCTAACCGCCAGCCATTTTAGTGAAATGCAAGTGTTCGAAGGGTATGATACCGGGGCAGTGGATTACATATTTAAACCAGTTGATAGTCATATCCTGTTATGCAAAATCAAAGTATTTCTTGGCCTTTTCAATCAGAAACAAACAATTATCCAGGATGCAGCGCTACTGAAGAAATCTGCTGAAAAATTGTCCAGAATAAATGATGCGCTTAAAAAAAGTGAAGAAAAATACAGGAGTTACATTGATAATGCCCCGGATGGTATTTTTATTGCAGATGAAACTGGAAGATACATTGAAGTGAACGAAGCAGCATGCGGGATGACAGGCTATTCGAAGGAAGAGCTTCTAAAGATGTCGATTTCAGATATTCTTATTGATGAATCGCTTGGAGATGGCCAGGCTCAATTCAGGAAGACGGCAAAAACCGGAACATCAAAAGCAGATTTGGTATTTAAGCATAAAACCGGAGCAAAACGATGGTGGACAGTAGAATCGGTAATGCTTTTGAAAACGCGGTTCCTCACTTTCGCAAAAGACATTACCCAGCGTAAAGAAATGGAGGAAGTTTTAAAGACATACCAGATTGAACTGGAAATGCAAAACGATGAACTTAACCTGGCAAAAGACAAGGCCGAAATTGCTACCCATAAATATACTGAATTATACGATTTTGCCCCAACAGGTTATTTTACACTTTCAAAAGAAGGAGAAATCCAAAAGTTAAACCATAGTGGTGCCCGAATGCTTGGCAAGGAACGTTCGCAGTTAATAGACAATCAATTCGGGTTTTTTGTTTCCCGAAACACACTTCCTGCATTTAATACATTTTTTCGGAATGTCTTTGAAAGCAAAGAAAATGAAACATGCGAGGTAATTCTTGAAACAGCAAACAAGCAAATAAAATATGTGCATATCGAAGGTACGGTTGTGGGGAATGACACACAATGCCTGGTAAATGTTGTTGATATCACGGAGCGCAAGCAGACAGAAAGTGTGCTCAGAGAAAGCGAATCAAACCTTGCAGCGGCTCAGAGAATCGCTCATATCGGAAGCTGGGAATGGGATGTGGTTTCGAATAGAGTAAAGTGGTCAAAGGAAATGTTTCGCGTTTTTGATTTGAAACCTGACACTTTCAAAGGGAAAATTGAATCAGTCACCAAAGCACTGCATCCAGATGATGTGGAACTCTTTATCAAAAGTTTGAAGGGAAAGTTACCTGGTGGAAATTCACATTCTGTTGAATACCGCGTTATCTATAAAGATGGTTCAATTCACAACCTGTCCTCAGAAGGCAGAATTGAATTTGACAAGGCGGGTAATATTACCAGAAGCATAGGCACTGTGCAGGACATAACCGAACGCAAGCGGGTTGAGAACAGGTTGGAAAATATCGTAAACATTTTCAATGAAACCGGGAAAATGGCTAAAGTCGGTGGATGGGAACTTAATATTGTTTCAGGGATTCAAAGATGGACGGAAGAAACATACCACATTTTTGAAATTGATTTGAACAGAGATGAGCCGCTGCTGTCTGATGTTTTTCATTTCTATGTCCCTGAATCAAGGGCAATTATGGAAAAAGCGGTGAAACGTGCTATTAAATATGGCGAATCATACGACCTTGAATCGGAAATTATCACTGCAAAAGGCAATCCCCGATGGGTACGGACTGTTGGAAAAGCGAATCAACAAGATGGTAAAACGAAGAGTTTATCTGGAGCTACGCAAGACATCACTGACCGAAAAAAGTCAGAGCTGTTCATGAAAGTAAGCGAAGAAAAATACAAAACAATGTTAAATGTTTCTCCTGATGGGATTTTATTAATCGACCTGAAAGGAATCATAACCGAGGTTTCTGATATCGGAGGTGAAATATTGGGTGCCAATGCCAAAGATGATCTGGTGGGCAAAAACTTTTTAACATTTGTTCCATTTGAAGAGAAACAAACTATTAAAGAAATAATTGAAATAACAGCTAATGAAGGGATTGCACAAAATATTGGATTGCTCATCAGAAAGAAAAACCAAGCTTTATTTGCAGCAGAAATCAGTTCTGCTTTAATACAGGACCAGGTTGGATCTCCTGTATTCTATATGGTCATCATCCGGGATATTTCACAACGTAAGAAAACGGAGGCAAAGCAGATTCATGCCGACCGCATGGCCAACCTGGGCGAAATGGCCTCAGGCATTGCACATGAGATTAACCAGCCATTAAATATCATTTCAATGGTGTTGGATAAAATTTTATTTGAAGCCGACAAAGCCCAAACGATTGAACTCGAATTCCTTAAAATTAAATCAGAAAAAATATTCGAAAATATTACACGGATCAGAAATATCATTGATCATATCAGAGCATTTTCAAGAAGCCACAACGACTACGTATTGACAACCTTCGAAGTTAATTTAAGCATCGAAAATGCCGTTTCGATGATAGTAGAACAGTTTAAATACCTTGGAATCAGCCTTAGTCTTCAGCTCAAAGAGCAACTTCCTCAAATATTCGGCAATACTTATGAATTTGAACAGGTTATACTTAATCTGCTGATGAATGCAAAAGATGCGGTAATCGACAAGAAAAGCAAACAGGAGGAATATGTTGAAATGATCGTAGGAATCAGATCCTATCTGGAGAGTCAATTTCTGATCGTTGAAGTTTCAGATAATGGTATTGGCATTAGTGAGGAAGATATCAACAATATTATGCTTCCCTTTTATACTACAAAGGAAGAGGGAAAGGGAACGGGGCTTGGATTATCGATTTGCTATCAGATAATTAAGGGAATGGGCGGAACCATAGAAATATTGAGTGACAGATTTTTGGGAACAAGAATGAAAATCGTTCTAAATATTCAAAAGAAAAAGGGTTCATCGTTATAATCCGTACTTTTATCGACGCCTTCATTTCACAAAACCTTTGATATGGAATCTTGTTCAGACCAATTAATTTCGGATAAAATTCAAAAAGCTATAATCGACAAATCATTCTAAGATCGTAAATCCAGCTTGTAGCAAGCAATTATCAAATAGAAAATTGTAATCAGTCTTTTCTACACTCATAAAAAGTTAAAATGGCAATACGAGATAAGATAAGAATCCTGATCCTTGATGATGAGAAGCAATTCACAGAAGAACTGAGTGGTTTTTTTCTGGGTTCAGACTATGAGTCATATGAGGCAAACACAGCAGAAGAAGGGAGGAAAATATTAAATGATAATAAGATAGACCTCCTTATTCTTGATGTTCGCTTGCCCAACGCGAATGGTCTGGATATTCTCGAAGAGGTTAAAATACAATACCCTGCTATAGAAGTCATCATAATTTCGGCGCATGGCGACATGGACACTGTGATCAAAGCCATAAGACTTGGGGCATTCGATTATTTGCGTAAGCCATTCAGGTATATTGATATTCAGATTGCCATTGAAAGGACTCAAAAATATCTTCAGCTTCATCGGAAGCTAAAGCAGATGGAAGAGAGGAACTCTCTGATCTCAAAAACTCTGGAAGAAAAAATTGACCGGCAGTTTATTGGCATCAGTTCTCAGCTTCTGGAGGTATTCGAACAAGCTGTTACTGCTGCAAATTACCCCGATGCCAATGTTCTGATTACTGGTGAAAGCGGAACAGGGAAAGAGAACATTGCCAGGATCATTCACTATTCAAGCAGAAGGAAAGACCATTTTTTTTGTGCTGTGAACAGCAGTGCCATTACAGAATCTCTTTTGGAAAGCGAGTTTTTTGGTCATAAAAAGGGATCGTTTACCGGGGCATTCACAGATAGAATGGGTTTCTTTGAAGTGTCAAATGGAGGCACATTGTTTCTTGATGAAATTGCAGATATGCCAATAAGCCTTCAGGCGAAAATTTTGCGAGCCACTGAAGAAAAAGTGATCACCAGAGTAGGTGATACAAACCATATTTACACTGATTTCAGGATAATTTCTGCCACAAATCATGATATTGATAGAAGTGTGGAGAAGAAAAAATTCAGACTTGACCTGCTTCACCGTCTCAACACTCTGCATATACATATCCCCGCGTTGCGGGAAAGGCCAGAAGATATCAAACCCCTGCTGCTTCATTTTGTGGATTTCTATTCGGCGAAATTTAATAAACCGAGGATAAATGTCTCTCAGGGGGTTTTTAATGAACTCCAAAAATACGATTTTCCGGGAAATGTCAGAGAATTGAGAAACATGGTAGAAAGGGCCATGATCCTTTGCAGAACCAACGTATTAGGGATGAATGACTTCCCGGTGAACAAACATGAAGTCTCGGCAAAGGAGGATAATACTGAGTCAGTGAACCTGAAAATTATTGAGATTAGGGCGATCAGACAAGCACTGCAAAGTGCCAAATTCAATCAGCAAATAGCAGCTGATGCCCTTGGAATCCACCGCGACGCCCTCAGCCGGAAAATGAAAAAGTACAAAATCACGCTGAAGAAAAATGAAGAGTAATATATTTTAACTTCATTTTCGCAAGTTTACCACTCGTGTTTTCGCGTATCCGCGTGAAATAATTGATGATTTTATCTTAAACTTTCCTCAATCTCTTCTGAGAGATTTCTTCTTTCCAAAACAGGGATTTTTTTTGACATCTCAAATTCAGGTGATTAGCTGATTATTCTCACTTGTTTTTCAATCGTCAACAATTTCTGGCACTGCGTTTGCTTATTTCATAACACAAGAGGTAAACCGTCCCTCACGTAAAGCACGGTTTTTATAAATTAATATAGGAGAGTAAAAAAATGGCAGTAGAAAAAACAATCGGATCATCCAGCCTCGTTGAGGTGATCGACCGTATCCTCGACAAAGGTGTCGTAGTTGATGCATGGGTAAGAGTTTCATTG
>CAIWTA010000006.1 GCA_903915465.1 uncultured Bacteroidales bacterium
AAAAAAATGCTTGCTAAGTTTTTAGCAAGCATTTTTTACGTTAATTAACCTTGCAGTTAAGACCTGTGCGTTTGGCTCGGGATTGCCTGTCAATCCTGGTTGTTTGCAGCATGGGGCTTAGTTGCTGTGTTAGGGCACGTTAAGTTTTAATTCTTCCACAATTCGTTCACCATTTTTCAGTATATGGATTTTTACTAAATGATCATTGCCACATTTAAACCCTATCGGCTTTTCTGGAATTTGGGGCCAGGTTCCATTAAATCCATTTTTTGCTAAGCTGTCATTTCTCCAACGATTCTGGGTTACATTGAGGAACAAAGAATCACGAAAGCAATTCCACGTTCCTGTCATGATACTTCCACAAGTGGTGTATTTAAAAGTTGAATCTTTCTGCAATATTAGTTCACAACCTACAAAATAGCTCTTGATTCCTTGTGTAAGAAACAAATATCCTAATTCAATTTTCGAAAGCCTTACGAATGTGTATTTCCCATATTTTATTGATGTTTGATTGGAACAACCAAAGAGAAGTACAGTCATTAATATTATCGTTGAGACCTTCATATTTCAATGTGCCCTAACACTTCTCGCTTACAACCATATGGCGGCTGTTTTTGATTAAAGGCGAAATGATATCCGCCTTAATCTGTAAATGTAAGACAAAACGTGAGGAGTTATTCTCTTAACAGTGAAAATATCCAATAATTTGGATGAAATAAAAAAGCCTGCCAGATTGCTCCAACAGGCTCCAAACTAACCCACTTATGAAAACAGCTACAACGCTTCTTAATTAAATTACCGGCGGATTGGGATCCATTACCAGTAATCCTTCGTAAAAGGCCATCGGTGAACCCTGTTTGCACAGGAAGCCGAACTTGTGGCCCTTATCTTTGTCGATCTCCTCACCCCAGGTGGTTTCGATGGTCTCGATGTGCACCAGGTTGCAGGGTTCACCAATCAGGTAACGCTTGTTTGAGGCGCAGTTCTGAATGATCACAATCCCTTTGAAGTCAATACCGAAATTCTGAATCCATTTCTGAACTGCCTTTTCAATTCCCGGATAGAACCCTTCCAAACCGATCTCATACCCGCCGCAGTCCTGATTGGACCCTTTGAGCTTTTTCTGAGATGGTTTGATCGTTCCCTGGGTCATATAAAAACTGTGCATGAATTTACCAGTCTTCATCGCAATGTCAGCGGCCATCGTCACACCATCGGTATCCCTTTGTGGAAAGGTATCCCAATCGATATCCGCTTCCTGGATCAGGATGATCTCGGATTTTATTCCGCCGCCACCTCCGGCATTTCTCACGGTGGGTTTTGCAAGATCAAATAATGCTATGGTCATGATTTTGTGTTTTTAATGATTAAGCTGCAGGAACGTAAGCAAAAACCGCTTCTTCAATTCCGAAGCCCACTGATTCGTACCAGTCGGCAAAAACCTTGATCTGACGATCAACGCTTTCGATTGAAATATTGGAGGCGCCATTGTTGCGGTTCATCAGCCGGATAAAGTT
>CAIWTA010000007.1 GCA_903915465.1 uncultured Bacteroidales bacterium
CTGTTTGGTCGCAAGAAAGATGTCTGGATGTTTTTTTACATTTTCTCCAATAAAGAAAAATGTAGCCCTGGCATTTCTTTCTTTAAGGATATTCAGAATCGTTGAGGTGACTTCCGGAACAGGGCCATCATCAAAAGTAAGATAGAGGATCTTTTCATCGGACGGAATAGTGCAAACCAGGTGTTTTTTGCTAAAAAACCTGAAGAAAAGTGAAGGGTTTACATTGTAACTAAATTTCATCAGCGTGCTTCATTCATGAACATTTCATAGTACTTCTGGAAGCTGATATCAATCTTTTTAGCTAAGCCTTCTTGTTTATAATTATGGGAGAGTTCCTGAATACGTTGCAAGATTGACAAAGGTTCCTGAAGGCTCATCGCCATCGATTTCAGGTCGTTTTTTGGGAAAGAGAAGAGGTAACTCAGATTCTCATCCATCAGGTGAAATAATCTTTCATTTAATTTGTTTGCTTTTTCTACATCCCCGATCTTGTAATAACCTTCGAGTATCGGAACTGCAAAAAAATTGAACGGTGCAGTTTTTTCAGGCATCTCTTCAAGACAACGATCCAGTACTTTTCGGGCTGAATCAGTTTTCCCTTCCCTTATGAGAGCATCAGATAAAATGCAAAACATATTGCGAAAATTCATGACCATCCGCTGGTTCTGCTCATCAAGATAGACATGCGGATCATTCAGATTTCCCCATTTGAACTTATTCATGACGTTATTGTACATCACATCTGTGCTGACTTCGCCTAATTCCCCTGCGTTTGGGATTGCCTTGACCGGAAGCAACCTGTAGGCAAGGCCTTCAAGATGGAAATATTTTTCCAATCCCAGGTAAGATTCCGGTCCCATTGTCATTGCAAAGTATACCGGTCGTTTCCAGTTGTTTGTAGCCAATAAGTCGAGGATCATCAGGCTATTCTTTTCGATGGCCTGCTGTTTGATTTCCCACCGAATCGTATCCAACCTTGTGAAATATTTTGCCGGAATATATTTCCCACTTTTTATCAATGAAGGATCACAGCTGACTATAAATTTCTTGGTTGGAAAATAATCCAGCATACCGTACTCAGTTGTATTCATTTTAAGCTTGCTGTCATCGGTATTTAGTACGTTAAATAAGTCCTTCAAATCTATGTAAACATCCTTCAACTGATCATTTTCAAAGAAATAAGTTACATCATGACTGCCTGTCCTGTATTTTTCCTGCGATAAGGAAAAGGGAACAGGATCTGAGTCGTAGGCTTTTCTTTTCAGCTGGTCGATACACCATCCTGCGTTGAGCAAACTGAGGTTTGCTACTCTGACATCGGTCCGGATTCCCTCCACTTCCTGTGCATACCAGAGCGGAAACGTATCATTGTCGCCGTTGGTAAAAAGGATGGCATTGGGGGCGCAGGAATTCAGGTAATTCTCTGCAATAGCCAGTGATGAGTACCGACCTGACCGGTCATGATCATTCCATCCTTGCTGAGCCATAATTCCTGGAACCAGGATCAGGCAAATGATCGTTACAAGAACAGCAGAAATTTTACCATTGAGTTTTTTGCTCAGCCATTCGGTAAGAGGCAACACACCCAGCCCGATCCATATAGCAAACGCATAAAAAGAGCCGGCATAAGAATAATCTCTTTCCCTGGGTTGTGGAAAATACTGGTTGATATAAACAACAATTGCCAGGCCTGTCATGATGAATAGCAGAGATATCACAAGCCCGCTGCCATATTCTTTTTTAAAGGAATAAAACAGCCCAACAAGCCCCAGTATCAACGGCAGAAAATAGAATGAATTATCGGCTTTGCTTTTTCTTATTTCAGGGATATTCTGATTTCCCAATCTTGCTTCATCAATAAATCTGATTCCGCTTTTCCAATTTCCATCCAGCTTATCTCCCATTCCCTGCAAATCATTTTGTTTTCCAGCAAAATTCCACATGAAATACCGAAAATACATGTGGCCGAATTGATAGTTCCAGAAAAATTTCAAATTTTCTCCGAAAGTTGGTCTGTTGATGGTTTCTACCCGGTCCTGGCTCTGAACCTGTATTGGGATTCCCTGAACCTTTCCCCATTCCTTGTAACCTTCAGCATGTTTTTTTTCAACGTTACTCCACATCCTGGGAAAAATCGTCATAAACCGGGAATCATATACCGGAATAGTTTTTTCTTTATAGTCGGTAATGATATATTTCCCGGATTTGATGTCTTTCATATACACGGGAGAATCATCTTTCCGGTCAACAATCGGCGCATTGTAGTATGGACCATACAGAATGGGCCAATCTCCATATGATTCACGATTCAGGTAAGCAAGAAGGTCCATTGCATTTTTCGGACTGTTTTCATTGATTGGTGTTTGTGCATTGCTCCGGATAACAAGCATCAGAAAAGAAGTGTATCCGATAAGGATGAATGTGAATGCCAAAAGGATAGTGTTAACTACTGATTTTGCATGTTTCCTTGTATAAACAAGACCCCAGAGAAGGAGGGCAACGAGTATCAGGAAGTAAAAAGCCGTTCCGGTGTTAAATGGCAAACTTAATGAATTGACAAAGAAAAGCTCTGCTAATCCTGCCAGTTTAATGATCCATGGAATGATTACGTACATCACCATTGCAAGGATCAGGATGGAAAGAATAAATGCCAGCATGATGCCTTTCCAGTTGGGTTTTGGAAATTTCCTGAAATAGTAAACCAGTGTAATGGCCGGGATGGCCAGCAGGTTGAGAAGATGTACTCCAATTGAAAGGCCTACCAGGTAGCCAATCAGAACTAACCATCGGGAAGCATGTTTCTCGTCTGCATTTTCATCCCATTTGAAAATTGCCCAGAAAACGATGGCAGTAAAGAATGAAGACATTCCATAGACTTCACCCTCAACTGCTGAGAACCAGAAAGAATCTGTAAAAGTATAAGCAAGTGAACCTACCAATCCGGCACCCATAATAGCAAACATCTTAGGTTCTGTCAGCTCTTCCTTGTTCTTTAATGCAATTTTTTTTGCGATCATCGTGATTGTCCAGAAAAGGAATAAGATTGAAAAACCACTGGCCAGGGCCGACATGGTATTGACCATTCTGGCAACATGTGTCACATCTCCAAATGCAAACAGGGAAAAGAATCTTCCGATCATCTGAAAAAGAGGTGCTCCCGGTGGATGCCCCACTTCAAGTTTAAAAGCGGTTGAAATATATTCACCGCAATCCCAAAAACTCATAGTGGGTTCAGAAGTTATTATATAGACTGTGGAAGCGATAAGAAAAACCGCCCATCCTAAAAGATTGTTAAGCTTTTTATACTTTTTCATGAAATCGGCCAGTGAGGAGTCAACAAAAGTAGTAAATATTTAGTACTTTTGCACCCTGCACAAATACCTTGGGATCATGAACAGACTGGTATTGTTAAGACATGGCGAAAGCACCTGGAATAAGGAAAACCGGTTTACCGGCTGGACAGATGTTGACCTTTCGGAAAGAGGTGTAAAGGAAGCAATTGAAGCCGGTAAAACATTAAAGAAGGAAGGCTTTAATTTCAGGATCGCCTATACTTCGTATCTGACAAGGGCAATCCGTACGCTTTTCCTGACACTTGAGCAGATGGATCTGTTGTGGATTCCTGTTTATAAGACATGGAGATTGAATGAAAAACATTACGGCATGCTCCAGGGGCTGAACAAGAGCGAAATGGCTGAGAAATATGGTGATCAGCAGGTCCTCTTATGGAGAAGAAGTTATGATTTACCTCCACCTCCAATGGATGATCTGGACCCAAGGCATCCTCGTTTTGATCACCGTTACCGGGATCTTCAACTTTCAGAAATCCCGGCTACAGAATCGTTGAAAGAAACGGTAGAGCGTATTGTCCCGTATTGGAAGGATGATATGGCAAAAAAACTGAAGGCGAACAAGGAAATACTTGTTGCTGCTCACGGAAACAGCCTGAGAGGCATCGTCAAATACCTGAAGAACATCTCCAACGAGGATATTGTCGGTGTTAATCTCCCAACTGGTATTCCATATGTTTTTGAATTTGATGATGACCTGAACTTGCAGAAAGATTATTTTCTGGGAGACCCTGAAGTTATCCGGAAACTGATGGAAGAAGTTGCAAATCAAGCTAAAAAAAAGTAAATAACAGATATGCCTAATCGTTGGGTAATCCCAGACATCCATGGATGCGCGAACACATTAAAAGCGCTGATTGAAGAGCAGGTCAGGCCGACGCGCAATGATGAAATATATTTTCTTGGGGACTATATTGACCGTGGGCCAGGTTCCAAAGAGGTTATTGATTACATACGTAACATGCAGAAAGATGAATATTCAGTCACTGCATTGAAGGGTAACCACGAAGATTTTGTTCTTGAATTATACGATGCAGAAATGAAATCCCAGAATACCTGGTATAAGCTCTTTGGCAATCAGAAAAAAAGATCCTGGTACACCATCGGAGGAAAAGAATTTCTAAAAAGCTTTCAGATCAATTCTTTACGTGATATTCCTGTGGAATACATTCAATGGATGAAGGATCTGCAATATTATGCTAAGCTGGATGATTTTGTCCTGGTTCATGCCGGGTTAAATTTCAGTCATTCGGACCCATTCAAAGACAAACATTCCATGATGTGGATCAGGGATTACCCGATTCAACCCTGGAAGATCCAGAACCGAAGAATCATTCATGGCCATGTTCCTGTAAGTCTTGAATTGATTGACCTTGCCGTTCAGAATAAATTCTACCAGTTCATTGATCTGGACAACGGAACCTACATGACTGATAAATCGGGTTATGGGAATTTGGTTGCCCTTGAACTGAACGAAATGAAAATGGTTATCCAGGACAACAGGGACGAGGTTGCACCACAGTAGAGCAAATGCGAGATCTGAGATCTGAGATCTGAGAATTTTTTTCGGACTTCGCATTTCACACTTCAGACTTTTTTTCTCGCATCTCGCATCTCGGATCTCACATTTCGGATTCGTCAGACCTCGGGCTTATACACCACCCCAATATTTTTCTTGCCGTCAATTTCGATCCGGAAAGGCTTGTCAAACCTTATATGCCGGATGAATTCATCTTCATGAATGGCAGGCTGAGATGCGAGGAAATCCACGTCATAAGAACCATCTTTTATGTATGGATTAATAGTAAAGTAGCCAACACGGAAGGATGTCAGGTTCTGGAAAAAATGTGTTCCCTGGCTTGGATCTATGCGGTAATTGGCAAGTCCGGATTCAACGATCACACGGGCTGCCGAGATCTGTGGCCAGCGTACAGGTATTCCAAGCCATGGGTCGGAAGATCCCCAGCGTCCGGGGCCAACAAGGACATAATTCTTTTTCTCTGCGATGAACCGTTCATTGAGAATTTCCAACCGGCCCGCTATTTCCAAACTTTTCGAAGAATCAAAAGAATCTGGTTTCACATAAATGAAATCCCTGATCTCTTTAATAATTCCATTACCCAGAGCCATATTTGAAAGAATGATCGTGTCTTCGGCCCGGATATCCTCCATTTTCAGATTTACTGTATCGTTCTTGCCGGCAATCGGTCTGATCTGAAGCAGTGAAAATACTTTCCGCTCATTTTTTGGAAGGTCAAGATTCACGGCAAACTCAATTTCCACGGGCTTTCCCATTTCTTTCTGGCCGATATCCAATGAAATTTTCAGAATTTCTGCAAGTGGAAATATGTTGTGATTGAGCACCTGAGAAAAAGTAATGATTCTTTTTCCGGGACTTAACGTTCCTTCCCTGAGCGAGTTGCTGTCGTAATCAAACGTGGATGCCACCAGCTTCATCACAGGATCATCTTCTGCATCTTTGATTTTTAGTTTTAAGAGGTTGACAGTATCATCGACATTGGGAATGAATTTATCCGCATTCAGGTCCAATGCGAAAAAGGTTCTTTGTGTTTGACTAAGTGCTAGTTCAGGAGTAGAGAGTTGCAGGATTTTCTTTGGATATTTTGGAGAAAAACGCAAACCATTTCCGCCATCAACAATAAACTTCCCAAGGCCAAAAGCAATGTTGACAATCCCGTCCTCAGGTTTTTCAGGTGCAATCGGATAAAAGTTTATGGAACGGGCGACTCCGGAGATAGCCGGATAAAAGCGATCTCCATATTGCCGTCCTGTAACTTCCTGCAGAACAATTGCCATTTTTTCTTCATCGATCACGTTCATGGTAGCCGCCATGTACGATTTGCTGTCTTTATAGAAAGCTGAGGCATAAACGCTCTTGATGGCTTCCGAAAGTTTTTCGATCATGATCCGTTCATTAAATTTAATGTTTGGGATCATGTAGGTTGAATAAATTCCGGCAAAAGGCTGGTAATGCGAATCCTCCAGAAGGCTTGAAGAACGGATTGCAATCGGGTTATTGACGCAAGAGATGAAAGTGTACAAATCCTCATGTATTCTGAATGGCAAACGGCCCCGGATAAAATGCGAAAGAATTTCTTTATCACCCCGATCAGAAAGAGCAATGTTATAAAGGTTATTCTCCTCCATGAATTCGTCAAAGATATCCGTACCTAACACCACTGTGCGAGGAATTGATATCTCGACATCTTCAAATTTATCGGTCAGTCGGTTTCTTTTAATCAGGGTATCAAGAAAGGCTAATCCCCGGGCTTTTCCGCCAATAGATCCCTCGCCGATTCTTGCAAAGGACAAGTATTCATCGTAGCGTTGCCTGTCGAATTCAGCGATAACGCCTTTTGCTTTATTGATCCGGTAAGCCGTAATTGAATCAAAAAGATACCGTTTTGCTTCATCCATGTCGTGGAACTCACCAGCCGAAACTTCTTTAAACATTTCTGCGATGGGAAACAGCGTTCTTGCATTCAGCCATTTTGAAAAATGATTCCGCTGCATATGGTAGAGCAGAGAATCATCCGGAATCTCAAATATCTTATCCTGCAATGATTTCAAGTCGACTGCCCGCGTAATTTCCCGTCCTGAACCCGGATCAACAAATACGAAATCACCAAAGAAAAAATTCTCATGGATAAAATTCCTCAACTCGATGCTCAGCGTCTTGGATAGTTTATTGATAAAGCCGACTTTCAGTTCAGCCGCAACGGCTTCATTCTCTGCATCCGATGATTGAAGAAGAATGGGCATAAAAACATCTTCTTCCCTGATCATTGTTACCAGCTTTATGCCAGCCTGCTTGTCGGTTTCATCTCCCTTTTTGAAACTTACATCAGAAATAACACCAAGCAAGTTACTTTTGTATTTTCCGAACATTGCGACAGCTTCTTCATAACAAGTGGCAAGGATAATCTTTGGGCGCCCCCGCATCCGAACCATTTTCTGGTGTTCATTCAACCCTTCAGTGATAAATCCTTTTGATTGCCTGTAAATGATCTTGTAAATATTCGGAAGGTAACTGGAATAGAACCTGATGCTGTCTTCCACCAGAAGAATAGCCTGAACACCTTGCCTGATATCGTTCTCGATGTTCATTTTATCCTCGATCAGCTTGATTATTGCCAGCAGAATATCGGCATTTCCCAGCCAACTGAAAACATAATCGATGGCACTCAGGTTTTTTTCCCGCAGCTTGAGGCTGACTTCCCTGGAGAACGGTGTCAAAACAACAATCGGGATTTTTGGATATTTACTTTTGATTTTGAGCGAAAGGTCGAATGTATCAGAATTTTCAATACTTAGCATGGAAATGACAAGTTCAATTCGTTTGTCTTCCAGCACTTCGAATGCTTCCTCTTCGGTTGTCACCTTGATAAACTGCGGTGGATACCGGAGGTTCAGCGAAACATATTCCATGAAGATGCTTTCGTCGATACGGCCGTCTTCCTCAAGCATGAATGCATCGTATGTGCTGGATATCAGTAAAACCTGATAAATCCTTCGTTTCATCAGAAGATTGAAAGAAGTATCAATGAAGTAATACTTTTTCGGATCCAGGGCATTCTGCTTTGTTCCCATGCTAAGAATTAATTTTCACGCAAAATGTATTCATCATATTCCACCTCAAACCGGAGTTTATGTTTTGATTCTTCCGTTGCAAGTGAAAGAAACAAAGCCTTCATCAACGGATCATCAGATACCGCTGACAACATCATGTATAACCTGAAGGCGTTTTTTTCCTTTTTCATTGCCAACACAAGTGCATCAGCGTAAGTCATATTTGAAGAAGCTACGACATCAGTCAGGTAGTCAGAAATTTTAAGATCCCTTACTTTTTCTTCTGGCATCTCAAATGAGTGATTTTCCTTGATTCCTGATAACCGGGATTTATGTTTCATCTCTTCGCCGGCAAATTCAAGAAAGACAGCTTTCATCTGTTCATTTTTGGAACGTGCAGCCCAACCTGTATAAAAATCAACAGCTTCCTGTTCTGCATTGATAGCAAAATCAAGAATATCATCGATAGTTTTAAATTGTTTCATAAGAATTATCTATTAAAAATTGTTTAAGTTAATCGTTAAAGTAAATCCTGAACTTCATCTTCGATTTCAATTCCGGCCAGTGCGAAGGCATTTTCAAAATCCTCCTCAAACCGTTTAACAACCGAATCGCATCCAAAATTAAAGATACGGTTAAAGTCATCTTTTTCTGTTGATTTTAGTCTTAGTGGTGAATGATCTTTCTTTTGTGGAAGCAAGGAAACTATTTCCATCAAAACATATTTCGGGAAATCCAGACCATCGAAGCCAAAAAGTTTCAATATGGCGCTAAGCTGTTCGGTGCTGTTTTTCTCTAATTTAGGTTTCATAGAAGCCTCGAATTCCTGAATGACTTTCTGTGAATTGGTAAAACTGCCGCCAGTCTCGGTCGGAAAAGAAGCAGGAAGTATCAGATCAGCTTTAGTTGCCGTAGGTGTCATGAAATAGTCCTGCACCACCAGAAAGTCCGGGTCTTGAATCCACTTTATGACTTTACTGTTTTCTTCACAACCGATCGGATCTTCACCAAAAATGAACAGGTTCTTGATTTTATTCTTTTTCAACAATTCCTGGAGATCACCAGAATTATCAGGGATCACCTGGGTTTGCCATTTCTCTTTGAGCAGTCTGACCAGGTCCGGATCATTCATCAAACGGCTACCCGGGCCAAGATCCGGCTGAATACCCATATCGAACAGCCCCTGCGAATTATTCTTCTCTTTCAATGAAATCAATCCATTGGATGTTTTCCCTAATTTACCGGTAATCATGGCCAGGTTAAACAATTCAGAGGCAGTAGCTGAAGAAATCTCCTTTTCTGAGAAGATAATAACCGCATTCATCTGCAGGTTGTATTCTTCGGCAAATTCCCCAATAAGCTCTTTATGGGTAACACCGGCTTTTTTTACCAGTTCATTAAAATTTTCAGAAAGCAGCCTTGTCTTGTATTCTTCAAAACCTTCCACCCGGTCGCGAAGGAATAATGCATTTTCCAATCTTTTGGACAAAATGTAATGGTTCACTGCCTTGATAAAGTAGTAATATGATTTTATCTTAACAACTTCATCTGACTTGTGTACCATTGAGTTATGTTGTTTCACGGTCACCAATGAAATTGGCGTTTTTTTCTGGTAGCGGGTATTCTGGGCAATGAAACCGATTACGGCATTGTCGCGGTTTATTTCTGTTCCAATGAGGTAAATCTTACTTGCTTCACGGATGTTTTCAAACGGAGCAGTAAATTCTACATCCTTCCGGTAGCCATCGCCCCGGCCAAGATAATGGAAACTGCCTACGTTATTGGTCCGTGCTGCAGCTCTTGCCAGTTTCTGAACGAGGTACATCTCTTCATTTGAAAGCCTGGCACCGGCGAAGAACGCATTTTCGTCAGGTGGTACTGCAGATATTCTGTCTTTAATCATCAGGAAAGCTTCATGGAATGATATCTCCTGGAATTTCCCGTTAATTTTTTTCAACGGTTTGAGAATTCGCTTCCAATCGTTTAAATAATGATAGCCGAATTTCGGAAATCTGCAAAGGTTGCCTTGGGTATTAACCAATCCGTTTGTTCCTGTAACATTCATTACAAAGCCATTTTTATGATTCAGGCTGATGGCACAGCCAACTGAACAATAATTACAGATTGTTTCAGCGATGGCGGTCTTGACAGGTCCTGGCTTGAATATCACATTTTCGGTTATAGCCCCGGTTGGACATGTTGAGATACACATACCGCACGATTCACAAGTGCTATCTGTCAGGCTTTCTCCCATGCTCGGGGCCACAAAAGTGTCGAAACCCCGGTTGATAAAGCCCAAAGCACTTGCACCTGCTTCCTCTTTGCAGATCCGGACACAGCGACCGCAGAGGATGCATTTGTTGTTATCGATTTCAATATATGGGTGCCGAAAATCCACTCCATATTCTTTGAATTCACCATAAAAAGTTTTCTGACTGGCGCCATACTCCGTGGCATATTTCTGTAAGTCGCAGTTGAAAAACGCCACGCAACCGCATTCTAAGCATCGCTGGGTTTCCTGCCTGGCCACGTCTTCGTTTTCGTACCCCAATTCCACTTCATTGAAATTATCCCGCTTAATTGCTGTGAGGGTTGGCATTTCATGCCGTTTTTGATTTGCGAAATTGCCTGAATAATCTTCCTGTAACTGTTTCTTGAAATTATCTTTCTTGCTCGTGAAAGGCTTTTTCACAGGTTCGGGTGTCAAGCCCTGAAGATACTGGTGAGCGCTGTGAGAGGCTACTTTTGCCTGAGCAATAGCTTCAATAATGGTAGCTGGTCCGGTAACTCCATCACCTGCAGCAAACACAGACGGGATGCCGGTTTGTAAAGTTTCTTTTTTTGCGTCAATGTCTCCCCACTTATTGATCAACAGTTGGCCTCCTTCGGCAAATGCATTGATATCATCAATGAAATTCACATCCGTTTTCTGGCCAATGGCAGCCAGTGCATAATCCACATCAAAAGTAAAATCCGATCCTTCAATTGGCATTGGCCGTCTTCTTCCGGATGCATCAGGTTCCCCCAATTCCATTCTGGTGCAGGTTATTGACCTGATTGTGCCATCTTCATTTTTATTAACCTGCTTGGGAAGTGTAAGAAACATATATTCTACACCTTCTATTTTCGATTCATGAATTTCTATAGGATTTGCGGGCATTTCCTTCTCAGTTCGCCGGTAAACCACGTAAACTTTTGTGGCTTTGCAACGAAGAGAAGTTCTGCAGCAGTCCATTGCTGTATTACCGCCACCGATCACAGCGATTGTTTTTCCGCAGAAATCATACCGTTGTCCGGTAGCTTCCATGTTCTTCAAAAAGTCGATCCCCGAAAAGACATTCTCCGCATCATCGCCTTCACATCCAATCCCGGTGCCTTTCTGCGAACCGATCGTCAGTACAGTTGCATCGTATTTGTTTTTCAACTCCTTATAACTGATATTTCCGCCCAGTTTCATGTTGTAATAAATATTGACGCCAAGATCCTGGATATTTTGTACTTCCTGGTCAATGATTGCATTTGGAAGACGGTATTCAGGAATTCCATAACGCAACCAACCACCTGATTTTGCGGCTGCTTCGTAAATGTCTACCTGGTGCCCCAGGATCTGAAGGAAATAGGCAGCAGAGAGCCCGCCTGGCCCGGCGCCAATAACAGCAATCTTTTTCCCGGTTGAGGGTTTCAGCTCCGGAACAAATTTTGTTGCAGAAGCCAGGTCCTTATCCGAAGCAAATCGTTTCAGATAATCAATTCCAACTGCAGCACCTTCACCCAGCAGATTTCTCCTGCATTCTGCTTCACAAGGGCGAACGCAAACCCTTCCACAGATGGCAGGAAGAGGATTTGTCTCTTTAATGAGGGCAACAGCATCATTGTAAAAACCTTTTTCCATAAGGGAGATATAGCCTTGCACATCAACTCCAGCCGGGCATGTTTGTTTGCAAGGTCCCAGGCAATCTGCATAATGGTTACTGAGCATCAGCTCAAGCGCCATTTTACGGGATTTGCGAATGCTTTCGTTGTTGGTGATGATCTTCATCCCTTCCGTAATCTTCGTAGAGCATGCAGGTTGATGGCCACGCATACCTTCAATTTCGACCACGCAGAGGTAGCAGGATGTAAATGGCTCAAGCCGGTCATCATTACAAAGGGTTGGGATTTCAATTCCATGTTTCCTGGCCAATTCGAGAATAGTTTCTCCGGGGATACCTTTTACTATTTTTCCATCGAGTAAAATGTTATAGAGATTATCGGTCATGTTGAAGAATATTTTTTGTTAGTAACAGATTTGTAATTTCAAGATAATACGATCGACTCAAACTTACACTTTGAGAAACAGACACCGCATTTGGTGCAGATCTCCTGGTCGATATAATGAAGCTTTTTACGTTCTCCCGTGATGGCTTTTGCAGGACAGTTTTTCAAACAAACCATGCATCCGGTGCACTTTTCCTCATCCACAGTATAAGTGAGCAGAGGACGACAGACCTTGGCCGGACACTTTTTATGGAAGATGTGCGCTTCATATTCATCACGGAAATACTTAATGGTAGTAAGAACCGGGTTGGGAGCTGTTTGTCCCAGACCACATAACGAATTATCCTTGATCTGGTATGCAAGTTCTTCAAGTTTTGAAAGATCATCTTCAGCACCTTTTCCATTTGTGATCCGTTCGAGGATTTCGAGCATCCGCATGGTCCCCATACGGCAAAAAGTACATTTTCCGCAGGATTCCTTCCGTGTGAAGTCGAGGAAGAACTTAGCCACATCGACCATGCAGGTGGTTTCATCCATGACAACCATACCGCCGGATCCCATGATTGCGCCGGTGGCATTGACAGAATCATAATCAACGATGGTATCTGATAGATATTCCGGGATACATCCACCTGAAGGACCTCCAAGCTGAACGGCCTTGAATTTTTTATCTTGCTTGATACCTCCACCCAGACGGAAGATAACATCGTTTATCGTGACCCCCATGGGAACTTCAACAAGCCCTGAATTTTTAACTTTCCCGGCGAGTGCAAACACCTTTGTCCCTTTGCTTTTTTCGGTACCATATACGGCATAAGCCGCAGCCCCATTGATCATGATCCAGGGAATGTTGGCAAAAGTTTCTACATTATTGATATTGGTAGGGTTTTTCCACAATCCGGAGGAGGCAGGAAATGGCGGACGTTTGCGGGGCATTCCGCGTTCCCCTTCAATAGAGGCGATAAGCGCAGTTTCTTCACCGCAAACAAAAGCCCCGGCTCCTTCTTTTATGTAAATATCAAAATTGAATCCTTCAATCCCAAAAATATTCACCCCCAGATATCCTTTCTGGTGAGCTTGCTGAATTGCTATATTTAAACGCGTAATGGCAAGCGGATACTCGGCACGACAATAAATCACGCCCTGCGTAGCTTCAATGGCATAACCGGCAATGATCATTCCTTCCAGCACGGAATGCGGGTCTCCTTCGAGCACGGAACGATCCATGAATGCGCCGGGATCACCTTCATCAGCGTTACAGATCACATATTTCTCCGGGGACTTGTTGGCATTGGCAAATTTCCATTTCATCCCGGTGGGGAAACCACCTCCACCGCGACCACGGATGCCAGAATCAAGAACAGTCTGAATAACCGCTTCACGGGAAATCTTATTCTCACCAATTTCGCGAATGGCATTATATCCTTTCCGCGCTTCGTATTCTTCGATCGATTCAGGGTCAATATATCCGCAATTACGAAGAACTATCTTCACCTGAGATTCAATGAAGTAGTTTTCAGGAGCATCGAACAGGTCAGTATAAACAATATACTCGCGGATTGGATCATGTTGGTTGATATGTTTCTCGATGACCTCAATGGCACGGTCTTCATTAATATCTCCATAAAGGTATGTACCGGTTTCATCAACAATCTCCACCAGCGGCTCGCGGTAGCACATGCCGATACAACTGGTTTTCCTTAATTCAAAATCAATATTTTCAGTTTCCTTAAGGTCTTTGATCTTCTGAAACGTTTTACTGGCTCCGGCAGCTATTCCACAGCTTCCCAATCCGACTGTTACTGTTGTTTTTGTCATAAAAGTTGGCTACTATTTAGTTGTAAAAAGAGACGATTTTTTTTTGTCTTGGCAGTTAGTCTTCTTACTTATGCCTAATTACTTTCTGCAATCCTGATGGTTTTGACTATCTTCACTGATTCATTCCCTGTTAGTTTTCCATAAGCCTGGCCGCCGATCATCATAACAGGTGCCAGGGAGCAACATCCTAAGCATGCAACTGATTCAAGAGTAAAGAACCGATCTCTTGTGGTTTCCCCATCTTTAATTTTCAGTGCTTCTTCGAGGGCTTCGGAGATCTCTTTGGCGTTCTGCACGTGACATGCAGTTCCGTGGCAAACTTTAATGATATGCCTCCCCACCGGGGCCATTCGGAATTGTGCGTAAAATGTGGCAACTCCATACATTTCGCTTAATTCCAGTCCGGTTTCCAGTGAAATTTTCTCGAAAACTTTCCGTGGCAAAAAACCGAAAATCTCCTGGGCTCCCTGAAGCAAAGGGATCATATTCCCTTTTTTCCCTTTGTACTTCTGGATCAGCTTGTCGATCCGTGAAAGATCAACCTCAACCTGGGAAGGTTTATCGATTGATTTATTGTTTCTTGAAATTCGCATAAAAAGTTATGTGTTTTAGATTGTTCGCGTTGTTTTTTGCTATATGGAACATGATAATATTGTTTTTCAAAAAAACCGGTTATTGATTCTCATCTTTCTGAAATGATACCACAGAAATCCTTTTCCTCCCGTCCATTCTAACAATCAATGGTTTCTCAAATCTGCAGATCGTGAAATACTTTGTTTTTCTGATGTCCTTCTGTTTTTTTAAAATTTCATATCGGATAAAACTATTTGACATTTCAGGCTGAACACAGAAATATCCCACATTCATGGAAGTTACATTATGAAAAAAATGAGAACCTGAGGAAGCATCCAGCGGAAATCCTTCAAGGCTGGTCTCAACAATTATCTTTGCATGGGAGATCTGAGGCCACACAACCGGTATTCCGATCCATTTGTCGCGCGTACCCCAGCGGCCGGGCCCGATCAGTATGTAATTCTTGTTTTGTCTGATCATCTCTGCATTGATCTTGTCCATCTCCTCAGCCATCTCAACTGTCAATGATTTGTCAAAAGTGTCGGGATCCACAAAAACAACTTCGTGGATACTGTCAATCATACCATTTCCCATCTCCTTTTCTGAATATAAAAGAATTTCATCATCTGCGATTTTATTCAGGTCCACCTCATAATCTGTCGCATTACCAATCAATGGTTTGATTTGCAGGAGGTAGAAAGAAGCCCGGTAATCTTCATCTTTGTTGAGATCCACGGCAAATTCAATCTCCACGGGAGAACCCAAAGCTTCCTTTACAACATCAATCACTACTTCGATTGTCTTTGCCAGTGGGATATAGTTGTATTTCAGGATATCGGCAAAATTCACCACGCGGGGTCCTGGCTGATTCAAGCCGGCACTGATCCGGTTATTGTCGGGAGAAAAAACGGATGCTAAATGCTTCAAAGTGCCATGCATCTCTGCATCGTCAATATCGAGTTTACGTAAGCCGGCATCTTCTCCTTCCAACAGGTTCAGATCCTTTTTTTTCAGGTCGACTGCATAAAAATGCACCTGTGATCCCAGAAGCTGGTCCTTCGGTGAATTGATCTCAAGGTTGGGATATAAAGGCGAAAAGCGAAATGCTTTTTCCCCTTCCACAACATATCTGCCCAAACCCAAGGCTGCCACTGCAAACCCTTCTTCAGGCGTCATATGGCCAAAAGGATAATAGTTATAGGATTGTGCAACACCGCTAATATGCGGATAGTAGACATCATCGTATTGATTTCCTACCACTTCCTGTATTACGACAGCCATCTTTTCCTGTTCAATTTTGTAGTTGATGGCTTCAATATATCCTTTGGCGATCTTAGAATAAACGGATGCATAAACGAGCTTGATTGCATCCATCAATTGGTGCAGTCGAACTGTAGGGTCGGAATGGTTATTGGGAATGAGATAAGTCTCAAAAATACCTGCAAATGGTTGGTTTAAAGAATCCTCGAACAAACCGGAAGACCGGATAGCTAATGGTTTAGTGATGGTTTTTATGATCAATTTCAATTTTCTGATCAGTGTGTCTGTCAACTTACCCTGAAGGAATGATAGCTTTAGATTTTCATAATCTTCTTCAAAAACCGCAATTTCTCTCAGTTTATTCCTGTCGAGGAAATATTCGAATTCGTCGGTGCCGATAATAGAAGTTTTGGGTGTACGGATGTTTATATTTGGAACATGTTGTGAAAAATCATAATTGTAGATTAAGGTGTTGATGAATGCGAGCCCCCGCCCTTTCCCGCCAAGTGCCCCTTCTGTAAGGGAAAGGATGTTGCGTTCATCGGTGATCGCAGATTCCTCAAAAGGAACAACCTTGCCGATGTTCTGTTCATTTCGGAAATGTTGTATCACACTGATCAGGTACTCACGAAGACTGTCCGGGTCTTTAAAATCTGTGACTTTTGCCGGGTTGAGAATCTTGGCTACCTGGATCTCTCCACGCGCCATCAGCCAAAGGGAAAAATGATCCTTCCGTGCATGATACAAAAGTGATTCCTCGGGAATGGTCTTCAAAAGGTCTTCAAATTCTTTAAGGGATTTGGCCACTGCTATCTGCCGGCCTTCTTTATCGCGGTAGATGAAATTCCCAAACCCAAGGTAGTGTGTGATAAAACTCTTGAAATCCAGGAGAAGTGTTTCAGAGCTCTTATTGATGAAGGATGCTTTCAATTCATAGGCCTGATTGGCATTTTCATCATCCGAAGATTGAAGGACGATGGGAAGTTCCCTGATCTCCTTCCGGGTTTGTTTTACAAGTGAGAATCCTGCAGTGCTGTTGAGTTTTCCATCTTTTTTAAATTTCACATCAGAAATCAGGCAAAGGATGTAATCCTTGTATTTGCTGAATACATACATTGCTTCTTCATACGTGGATGCCAGTAAAATCTTGGGCCGCGCTTTCAAACGAAGGATCCGGTACAACTCATCGGTTGTCACATCCTCAATGATGTGCTTTGTTTGCTCCAGTACAATGTTGTAGAGCATTGGCAGGTATAGTGAATAGTATTGGGGTGAATCCTCAACCAGAAGGATCACACGTGTCATTCCAATTTTGGTGTCGTTCTCCACATTGATCTTATCCTCTAAATAATTGATCATCGCGAAGAATATCTTGGAATCACCATTCCAGACAAAACTGCGGTCAACCCAGGTAAGTTTTTCAGGCTCCTTTTCGATGTTGGCAATATCAGTATTGCTGTTCAACAGGAGGAAAACGGGGATGTATTGGTATTTTTCCTTTATCTTTTTGCTAAGATCTGCCGGGAACTGTTTATCCACACCTATCATAATGATGATCAGGTCGTAATGTTTGGAGCTGAGTTGCTCGAAAACTTCATCTGCAGCCGAAACTCCTGTGATTCGTGGCATGGTGCTAAGGCTGAGTTGGTAAAACTCACCCAGCACATGTTCTGAAAACCGGCCTTCTTTTTCAATGCTGTAAGCATCGTAAAGGTTGGCTACCAATAGTATTTCCTTAACCTTAAAAGGCATCAGGTCGTGGTACACATCACGGTTATAGTTGTTACGGTTTAAAAACGTCTGTAAAAGTTGCCGGCTGTATTTGGTCGATTCCTGGGTATCAGGTTTAATGGAAGACGAATTCTTCTCCAATGTCTTCCGAAGAATGGCTTTCCCTTTGATACTGTTGAGATAACCCACAATAATGTTGGCAAGATTGAGGATCAGATGCCGCTCTTCCAGCAGAAACGGGCCTTCATCTGAAGGAGGAAATGCTTTTAGGTAAAAGATCTCAATGGAACCTTCCTGGTTATCGATGGTTTCAAAAGTCTGTTTCTGGATCCATTGTGTTTCCCGAAAACCCGGTGAGGATATT
Source organism: uncultured Bacteroidales bacterium (assembly GCA_903915465.1). Taxonomy (GTDB): domain Bacteria; phylum Bacteroidota; class Bacteroidia; order Bacteroidales; family FEN-979; genus FEN-979. The sequence goes on from CAIWTA010000007.1 coordinate 17,944, forward strand.
TCAATGTTGGAGTAGCGAATCCTGCATACAGTAAATTCAGGATATTGCCATGCCTTTGGGATAATCAGGCTGATCTGGTGAAGTGCTTCTTCGATTGGCTTTCCTGCCCTGAGTACGCTGGTAGTTTGGTTAATGGCAGCAAGTTCCTTAAGCCTCTCGCGTGTTAAATAATGACTTTCCCTGCCTTTAACCCCGTTGAGGTATCCTTCAATCAGGCTTGCAAGGTTCTGAATGAGATTTCGTTCTTCTCTCATGAACGGGCCTTCGTCGATCACAGGAAACTCCTTCATGTAAAAAATCTCAATTGTTCCTCGCAGATTGTCGATGGTCTCAAAATGCTGTTCAAGTATCCACCTGGTTTCAAGGAAATCTCTGCTGATGAACTCCATCTCATCAAACCGGATACGCGCTACAGTAGATTCGGGATATTGCCATGCTTTGGGAAGTATCTGACAGATCTCATGAAGGGTTTCCGAAACCGGTTTATCCTTCTTGATAATGGCCGTTGTAACATTGATGGCAGCAAGTTCTTTCAGTCTCTCTCTGGTATCATACAGAAGTTTTTCAACATCCAATGAGCCATTACTAACTGATGGTTTTTCTTCAGAATGTATCATAAAGTCTTGTTTTCAGACGCTGGCATGAAACAACCAGGACGGGCTCGTAAAATTACATATTCTTTTGTTTTTAAAAAATGGTTCTTTACAATAATGTGTATCCAGGGATGAAATTTCGGGATTTGAATGGAGAGGAAGTATGCAGATTGGCTATTTGAGCGGCATTACACGCTGGCGCGCGTCTGTCTATCCGTAGATAATTTTGTAACGCTTGCCCGTTAACTTATGCGGTGACTGTTGATCTTTATTCTTTTTAAATTAAAGCAAGTCACATCTTTACTTGTTAACTCATCAACTCATCAACCCATCAACTTATCAATCTTTGCCCTCAGGCCGGGCGGCCTCGTTGCCGCAACTGTTGATTTTTTTTTATTTTTTTGTTGCTGCTAATCCAACCGGCTGAGCGGTATTCTCGCATTTCAGATCTCAGATCTGGAATGCCTGCCCTATAAATGATAAAAGGGTCAATCCTGAACGCACCGGCTCGATCTACCGGTCGTCTTGTTGGTGCCGCCCCGGTACACGCTCTCGACACTGAAGAAGAGGGCCCGGAACAACGCGATTGTAGGATCGTACTGCGAAGACGACCAGAAGATGGCGCCGTAAGCAAGATCGTAGAAACCGCCATTACCGTCCCTGTCGCCGCCCGGAAGAGCAGTGAAGCCGCTACTGTTGGTTGCACCGGTATTTGGTGAAGCCCAATGAGTCAGGCCTGCTTCCTTCATCTTCCCGCCTGCTATACTCTCACCACCCAAAAAGGTTGTAAGGGTTGTCCACTCTGC
>CAIWTA010000008.1 GCA_903915465.1 uncultured Bacteroidales bacterium
TTATTCCTGAAAGGTCGAGAAGATCAGCAACCTCTTTGGCCTGCTGGCTTCGCGAATGCATGGCGGCAAGGAAAGATTTCAGCCAATCCTCATCTCGTTCTCCAATAGATTCTTTGATCGTAACTGAGCTTCCCTGCTTCACTGCTTCTGTCAGCGTGCTCCAGGTTTTCCAGAGTTGAACCTGATGTGATAAACCGCCAAGGAATGAAGACTGTGTTTTTACAAGGAATTTGGAAGTAAATGAAGTATTGGTGAATAAGGAATTGTATTTTTCAAGCAACCCGATAGCAACCAATGCATTCATCAAACGATCGGTGGCACGTGGATCAGTGCCTGCCTTTTCTGACAAAGCAGCGGAAGACATTGAGCTGTTGTCCAGTATTGTGAAAATATTCAGCTCATGTGCTGTAAGAATGATCCTGCTTTTACGGTAAGCATTCACCATCTCCAACAGATTTGCAGGCGATGTTATTTTTGCTGGCATAATTGTCAGATGTCAATTAAGTTATTTAATAACAGGTTTCTTGAGCGAAGATGAGGCAAATTATTTTACATTTACCCGGGAGCGAAGTTAAATAATTTGGTTACATTTGTTGATATATGAGTGAAATGATTTTCTTTTTTTTGATTGTTAAACATTAAAAAAAAACTCCCTATGAACAATGCAGTATTATTGGCCATAATTTTATTGGTGGCGTTTATTTTTTTCGCTGGAATGCGAATTGTCCGGCCAACCCATCGTGGATTAATTGAACGACTTGGCAAATATAATCGGTTTGCTATGCCTGGATTCCATTTTATCATTCCCGGCATAGAGAAAATGTATCAGGTGAATGTGACAGAGAAAATGGTAAATGCGGAACCACAGGAGATCATCACCAATGATAACCTCAATGCAAAAGTAGATGCGCAGGTTTATTTTAAAATCAAAGCGGATGTGGACAGTGTGAAATTTTCTCAATACAATGTGAACAGTATTGAGTACCAGATTTTAAATCTTGCCCGTACAACGCTGCGTAACATCATCGGTACCCTTACATTGAAATCTGCAAACAGCGAACGTGGCAGGATAAACAAAGATCTGCACACAACTTTATTAGCGGAAACCAATCATTGGGGAGTAGAAATTATCCGGACAGAGTTAAAAGAAATTGAACCCCCAAAGGATGTTCAGGAAACTATGAACAAGATAGTCAAGGCAGAGAATGAGAAGATTGCCGCAATCGATTTTGCAACTGCCACCGAAACGCGGGCTGACGGAGATAAACGTGCTGAAATCCGCAAAGCAGAAGGGATTAAGCAAGCTGCAATCTTAAAAGCCGAAGGTGAAGCCCAGGCCATCGCTCTGGTAAACGAAGCCGCAGAGAAATATTTCATCGGGAATGCACAGTTGCTTCGCCGGATACAGATGCTTGAAACTTCGCTGAAAGACAACGCCAAGTTTGTTGTACCTGAAGGCTCTGATCTTGTAAATGTAATGAGCGAGATGGCTGGGATTATTCCTCTGAAACTAAAAGAAACTTCAGAAGCTCCTGCGCAAAAGCCGTTTAATTAGGATGAATAAGATCATTTAAGCAGTATACCCCGCTGCCTGATGGTTTCAAGAATCACTGGCAGCATTTCCCTGCCAGCTTTCAGTCCTGCATTGTACATCTTCAGATTGTACTTATCACTCATCAACGGAATCCCGCTAAGATTCGGATTGATCACAACATCCGCATAACCCAGCTTTCCTTCCATCAGCATGCGGCTGGCAATAGAGAATGAACGGTATGCGATATCCAGCATATTATCGATCACCAGCGTAGTGTCGAAGTTGGCCATAACATTCACGGCAATTATCATGGAAGGATCATAATTGCGCGCAATATCAGTAGCTACATTGTTCAGGACTCCACCATCGACGAGAATCATTCCGTACATTTTAACAGGTTCGAAAATCATAGGAATGGCGCAGGAAGCATTGACGGACGCAGCAATGGGGCCAGAAGTAAGAGCAATTGTCTTTCCACCCATCAGGTCAGTCGTGACTGCAACAAATGGAATTTCCGTATCTTCAATATTCTGTGCCCGGCAATTTTTGGCAATAAAGTTCTGTAATTTTTTTCCGGAAACAAATCCGCAATCAGACCGTAGAAGCGAAAAATCGAAAACATCTTTTGTCCTTGTCGAATTGACCAACGGATAAATCGAATCACAGTGAGGGCAGTCGGCATAAAGCGCACCAATGAGGCTCCCTGCACTGGTACCGACGATAAGATCTATCGGTATCCTTGCTTCTTCCAACACTTTTATTACACCAAGATGCGCAATTCCATGGAAAGCACCACCACCCAGCACAAGCGCCACCCTCGGTTTTTGCTGAACCTTTCGGGAAGGAGGCTGTTTTAATGGCTTCTCAATCACCATATATGTTTCTGAACAGGAAATCGCAAGTATCACCAGAAACAGGGTGACGAATAACTGTGGTGTTCTTTTCATGTGTTGGATCTTATAATTTGGGCAGTCTCAATGTCAAAAAGAAAATAAAGATAAAGAAAATTCTATTTTCGAATAGGAAATTAATGTCGCGGCGATAGGTGAAGAGAAACTTTTCATCCCATAATTTCATGTCGAAGGTGAATAATAATTCCTTATTCCTGTTGGTTAACCGGGTACTTATTATAATTTTGCAACCCACATTTGGATTATAGAACACTACTGTTTCCCAATTCAGAATAATATCATGCAAAGTATTTTTTCTAAAGCTGAAGAACTGAAAAACGAGCAGAAACAAGCAGCTCTGTGCATCGTTGTAGATACAAAAGGCTCTACTCCACGTAAACAGGGTGCAAAAATGATCGTATTTCATGATGGAACAATTTACGGTACCATTGGCGGAGGGTCCATTGAAAAGGAAGTTGCAGAAAAAGCTGTAGAACTGATGGCTTCAGGGAAACCCGCAAAATTCTCCTTTAAACTTGAAGAAGACCTTGGGATGCATTGTGGCGGTTATGCTGAAGTCTATATTGAACCACTGAATCCAAACCAGAAACTTTTTATTTTCGGAGCAGGCCATATTGGAAAAGCCTTAGCGGGATTTGCCAGGGAACTGGATTTTGCGGTGACCCTGATTGATCCCCGTGAAGGAATTTTCGCTGATAAGACTTTTTCTTCATACAATTGTATCAATAAAGATTATTTTAAAGCCATTGAAGAGGCAGTTTTTAATGATTTCACCTATATCGTTATCGTCACTCCAAAGCATAGCTTTGATGAGGAAATTCTGGCAAAAATCGCACGAAAGTCGCATGCTTACCTTGGAATGATCGGAAGCCTGAGGAAAGTTGACCTTTTGAAAAAGCGATTTCTCAAAGAAAAGATTCTTACAAAGAAAGAATTGGAGAAAATAGATATGCCAATCGGAATAAAATTTCTGGCCGAATCTCCTCAGGAAATTGCCGTCAGTATTGCCGCGAAGCTCATTGACGTGAGGAATACATTGAATAAGAGCAACTATTAGTCTACCTGAAATGCAAAACTCTGTCAGATTCATTCTTGACAACAGGATCGTTGAAGTTGATTTTTCAGAATTTTCCGGATTGAAACCGACAACAACTGTTTTGAATTATCTTCGTTCCCTGCCAGGTCATAAAGGAGTTAAAGAAGGTTGTGCAGAGGGAGATTGCGGTGCATGCACTGTTGTTATTGCCGAATCTGGGGCTGACGGAAAACTCAAATACAGAAGTGTCGATTCCTGCCTTGTGTTTTTACCGATGATCCATGGGAAGCAAATAATAACTGTTGAAAACCTTGCAGTATCTGATAAACAAAGGAAAAAACTACATCCTGTCCAGCAACAGATGGTTGAAACCAACGGTAGTCAATGCGGATACTGCACACCAGGAATTGTCATGTCGCTCTTTGGTATTTTTAAAAACCATCTCAAGCCTTCACGGGAAGTCATCCAGGATGCACTGGTTGGAAATTTGTGCCGGTGTACCGGATATCAACCGATTCTTGAAGCTGCACAGAAAGCCTGTACAAATGACCAGACAGATCAATTCTCCGAAAATGAAAAGGTGATATTATCAATGTTGCAGGAGATAACATCAGAGAAGCGGACAATTGAAATTTTAACCTCAACCCAAAGATATTTCAAACCTTTCATGCTTACAGAAGCCTTCAGGATCAGGAAAGAAAATCCGGAAGCCACAATTATCAATGGTTCTACAGATATGGCTTTACGGCAAACCAAGAAACATGAATTGCTGTCAGCAATCATTGACTTATCCAGTGTTGATGAGCTCGCTTTTTTACGTGAAGAGCCTGGCTGTTTTGTTTGTGGAGCCGGAGTGACTATGGAGCAGTTGAAGCAGGCAACAGCGGATAAACTTCCTGCATTTCACAAAATATTGTCGGTTTTCGGCTCTCTTCAAATCAGAAATCTTGCAACACTTGGAGGAAATGTTTGTTCAGCATCACCGATCGGCGATCTGCTTCCATCGTTGATTGCATATGGAGCAGAAGTGAAATTGTGCTCGGAAAAATCTGAAAGGATCATTGAATTAGAAAAATTTATCACAGGATACAGGAAAACTGATATCAGAAAAGATGAATTGCTGACTGAGATTTCGATTCCAAAATATAAAAGAGACACAAAGGTTATTTCTTATAAGGTTTCCAGGAGGAAGGATCTCGATATTTCCACTGTTTCCGCAGCTTTCAGGCTGAAAGTTGACAATGGTAATGTTGCTGAGATCGTTATTGTTTATGGAGGAATGGCTGCGATGGTAAAAAGAGCTCTGGAAACAGAAAAATTTCTTAAAGGGAAACTATGGTCACGAGAAAATATTCAAATGGCAATGAAAATTCTGACCAACGAATTCAAGCCAATTTCAGATGCCCGTTCGGAAGCGGTATTCAGGACTAAAGTGGCGGAGAATTTATTACTGAAATTTTATCTTGAAACAATGAATGAGGTAGTTTAGCTTTTCTTTATTATTCAGTTATGTTGATTCATATTCCTCACGAAAGTGCAGAAAAACATGTAACCGGCGAATCGGTTTACATCAATGATATGGCGGTAAACGACAGGTTGCTGATGGGCAAGGTTGTGTACAGCAAGCATGCACATGCCAGGATTACCCGGATCGACATTTCAAAAGCTGTAACAATCAAAGGTATACACACAATTCTTTTGGCAAATGATATCCCTGGTAAAAACCAGATGGGGCCGGTCATACATGATGAACCCTGTCTTGCTGAAGTTGAAGTTTCCTTTATCGGCCAGGCAATAGCACTTATCGCAGCAGAAGACATGGAAGTTGCATTGGAGGCTGAAAAGCAAATCATTATTGATTATGAACCGCTCGAAGCCATCCTTGACATCGAAACTGCCATCAACAACAACAGCCATCTTGGCACTTTGGGAAAGATCGAAAGAGGGAATGTTGATGAGGCAATGAAGTTTGCTCCTCATGTGATAAAAGGAGAACTCAGAACTGGTGCACAAGAGCATTGGTACCTTGAAACCCAGTCAGCAATTGCAGTTCCCGGTGAAGGAAAGGAGATGATGATCTATGCTTCGAGCCAGAATCCTTCAGAGACACAGGCTGTTGTTGCAGAAGTGCTGGCAATACCGAAGCACGAAGTTGAAATTGAGGTACGAAGAATGGGCGGAGCGTTCGGAGGAAAGGAAACGCAGGGAAATCATGTAGCTGCATGGGCTGCACTGCTTGCAAATGCTACCAGGCAACCAGTAAAGATTCATCTCTTCCGGGATGATGACCAGATTATGACAGGGAAACGACATCGTTTTCTTTCAGATTATGAAATCGGTTTTGAAGAAACAGGTCGCGTACTGGCCTATAAAGTATCGTTGAATGCTGATGGCGGATCGTCGACAGATCTTACAATGGCCATTTTATCCCGGGCCATGTTGCATGCCGATAACGCCTATTTTATTCCGAATATCCGGATTACCGGCAGTGCATGGAAAACAAACTTGCCTTCCAATACAGCATTCAGGGGGTTCGGAGGGCCGCAGGGCATGGCCGTGATAGAAAATGCCATCGACAGAATTGCACGCTATTTAAAGAAAGATCCTGCAGAAATTCGTTACCTGAATTTTTATCAGCATGACCAGAACAATGTAACGCCATACGGCGAAAGGGTGAATAACAATCAGCTTTTTACAATTTATGATACTCTTATCAAGTCGTCAGCCTATTTTGAAAGGAGAAAAGAGATTGATAAATTTAACCATGAGCATGAATTTTATAAAAAAGGACTTGCGCTTACACCTGTAAAATTTGGTATTTCATTTACAACTTCTTTTCTTAACCAGGCAGGTGCCTTAGTTAATATTTATACAGACGGAACAGTCCTTGTGAATCATGGTGGCACTGAGATGGGGCAAGGGTTACATACTAAGATTCAGCAGATTGCAGCTACAGAACTTGGTGTAACGCCAAACTTGGTAAAGGTCAATGCAACCAATACATCCAAAGTTCCCAATACTTCTGCCACCGCTGCCTCATCCGGCAGTGACCTGAATGGGATGGCTGTCAAAAATGCGATAGATATTCTTAAAACCAGAATAGCGACCATTGTTGTTGATGAATTTGAAAGGCTCTGTAAAGGTGAAAAGACAAAACCTGAAGACCTGGTTTTTGAAAATAATTGGATCCATGATAAACTGAATCCTGAACGGAAAATTGCATTTGAAAAAATTGCCACTATGGCTTATCTCAAACAGGTGAGTCTGAGTGCTAACGGTTATTACAGGACACCGGGAATTTTCTTCGATAAAGATGCCGGCCAGGGGACTCCTTTTTATTACTATGTTTTTGGAATGTCTGTTTCGGAAGTGCTTGTAGATACGCTGACCGGGCAACACAAATTACTGCGAACAGATATTTTACAAGGTGCAGGTGATTCCATCAACGAAGGCATTGATAAGGGGCAAATCGAAGGCGGTTTTGTACAGGGAGTTGGCTGGTGTACTACCGAGGAAATAAAATGGGACAAGAAAGGCAATCTTTTAACGGATTCTCCCGACAAATATAAGATCCCGACAGTAAATGACATTCCTGATAATTTCAGGGTTGAACTTCTGAAGAACACTCCAAATCCCGGAACTATTTTGAAAAGCAAAGCTGTTGGTGAACCTCCTTTCATGCTTGCCTTTTCGGTCTGGCTGGCTATCAAAGATGCCGTTTCCGCCGTTGGGAATCATGATAGTGAACCTGAATTTTCTTTGCCTGCAACTTACGAGGTGACCTTGTTTTCAGCAGAAAAATTACGAAAAACTTAACAAGGGCTTTAATGATTTACTAACCTGATTTATTCATGAAAATTCTCTCTGTGGCTCTCTGTGCATTTTCCTCTGTGGTTCTCTGTGAAAGAAAATTACACTGAGATTCACTGAGAAGACACTGAGAATCACAGAGAAAAAGACAAATACTAACATTTTGTGAATTAACCAGGCTAAAGATGTCCTTCAGGAGAACGCGTTCTTTTATTTATTTTGATTTTGAACCTTAAAGATTTTATTTGAATGAATGATCATTTATTAAAAATTCAGGAACTGGCAGAATCCTATGCAGATTACACTGCAAAAAATTTGTCGAAATTAGTGAAGATCCGCTCTCTCAGTACGAAAGAAAAGGATGTAGCTGAAGAACTCAAGCGACAAATGGAGGAAGCACATTTTGATGAAGTGCGGATCGACAAACTGGGAAATGTGATCGGACGAATCGGCAATGGCAAAAAGATTCTGGCTTTTGACGGTCATATTGACACCGTGGATGTCGGTAATATTGATAATTGGCAAGGTGATCCCTTTTCGGGAGAAATCCGCGATGGTTTTGTTCATGGGCGCGGAACCGTTGATCAGAAAGGCGGTCCGGCTGCATTTGTTACAGCAGGCCGTATTTTAAAAGATCTTGCCTATGATCGCGATCTTACGATCTATTTCACAGGTTCTGTAATTGAAGAAGATTGTGATGGTTTGTGCTGGAAATACTTAGTGGAAGAAGAAAAGATCAGACCGGATTTCGTTGTCATAACTGAACCGACGAACCTGAATATTTACCGAGGACATCGTGGCCGCATGGAAATTGAAGTGACTTTTAAGGGCATTTCTGCACATGGGTCAGCTCCTGAACGTGGTAAAAATGCAATTTATATGGCATCCAGTGCCTGTCTTGAAATTGAGAAACTGAATGAGCGTTTGGCTAAAGATGATTTTCTTGGTAAAGGAAGTGTGGCAATTTCAGAATTTATTTCAGGAAGTCCATCACTTTGTGCCGTTGCTGATTATGCAAAGATTCATCTCGACCGCCGCCTGACCTGGGGTGAGACCAAGGAATCCGCTTTGGCTGAGATTAAAGAAATTGTAAAAGACCAGGACGCGGAGGTAAAAGTGCTTCAATACGAAGAAACCGCTTACACCGGGTTGCGTTTTGGGATGGAGAAATATTATCCTACCTGGAAAATGGAAGAAAATCATCCGCTGGTAGTCTCTGCACAGAAGGCATTCACTGATCTTTTTAATAAAAAACCATTGACCGATAAATGGACTTTTTCGACAAATGGAGTCACTATCAACGGTTACTATAAAATTCCCTGTATCGGTTTTGGTCCCGGGAATGAGGTTTTGGCGCACGCTCCAAATGAGAAAGTGCCGGTGAGCGACCTGGTCGCATCTTCAGAATTCTATGCCGCACTTGCTTACTATTTATAATCTTTAAAATTCATTGTACAATCATGGATGCACAACTCAACAGTTTATTAAAGAAAATTGAAACAACGAAATCGAACCTTTTCCAGAAGGATTTTTTACTTACATGGGAGAAGACTTATGGTGAATTAGAAACTATTTTAGCAGTGGCTGAAGCCTTAAAATACCTTCGTGATAATAATATTTCTGCACGTTGTTTTGATTCCGGTCTTGCTATTTCACAGTTTCGTGACAACTCCACTCGGACACGATTTTCCTTCGCCTCGGCTGCCAATCTGCTTGGGTTGGCAGTCCAGGATTTAGATGAAGGAAAATCACAGATTGCCCATGGAGAAACCGTACGCGAGACTTCTGCAATGATCTCTTTTCTGAGTGATATCATTGGAATCCGCGATGATATGTACCTGGGTGCCGGTAATGCATATATGCGGGAAGTTGGAGTTGCCCTTGACGAAGCTTTCACAGATGGCGTGCTTCCGCAACGTCCCGGTATTGTTAACCTTCAATGCGATATTGATCATCCTACACAATCCATGGCTGACTTGCTTCATCTGAAAACTGTCTTGGGTTCGCTGGAGAACCTAAAGGGTAAAAAGATTGCAATGACATGGGCATATTCTCCAAGTTATGGGAAACCACTCTCGGTTCCCCAGGGAATAATCGGTTTGATGACACGATTGGGAATGCACGTAGATCTTGCCTATCCTGAAGGATATGGATTGATCCCGGAAGTTGTTGAAATTGCCGGAAAACAGGCAAAAGAAAGTGGTGGCAGTTTCCGGATTGTGAATTCGATGAATGAAGCATTTGACGGCGCACATATTGTGTATCCTAAAAGTTGGGCACCTTATCATGTGATGCAAAGAAGGACGGAATTGCTTCGGAAGAATGACCATGAAGGGCTGAAAGTTCTGGAAATAGAGTGTCTCGGAAACAATGCCAAGTTTAAAAGTTGGGAATGCACCGAGGACAATATGAAGCTGACCAATGAAGGGGAAGCGTTATATATGCATTGTCTTCCTGCCGATATTTCGGGGGTTTCGTGTAAGGAAGGGGAAGTGAACGGTCCGGTTTTTGAAAAGTACCGAGTTCCATTGTACAAACAAGCCGGGTTTAAACCATACATCATTGCTTCAATGATGCTGACCAATAGATTTAATAATCCAGCGGAAACACTACGGAAACTATTTGAAAATAAGGTTAAACGGGTATTCTAACCTGAATATTTCATAAATAGATTCCTTTTCTTCATTACGAATAACTTAGCAAATCTTGTTGCTGGTTTTTTTCTCGGAGAGTTATGCTGAGTTTACCGCAGAGTCCCCCTCCTATAAGAAATTATAGGAGGGGGACTCTGCGGTCAAGTTTATGAATAAAATGACAAACACTATTTTTTCGTCATAAGAAACTGACCTTTTAGCCCATTAATCCTTAGAGTTCCTTCGGCGAAGGCAATTTCTCCTTTCACAATAACGAAACAGGGTTTTCCCTGAACCGGAAAGCCTTCATAGATATCGGAATCACAGTTCTGAAAGTGATTTTTTACAGAAATGATTCCTTTAATGTCCGGATCCCAGATCACAATATCTGCGTCAAAACCGGGTTCCAGCTTTCCTTTTCGGTTTCCCAAACCGAATATTTCAGCCGGCCTGGTGGAAGTTAGATTTACAAACTGCTGGACGGTGATTTTATTGGTAAGAACGCCGTACGCATATAGCAAAGTCAACCGGTGCTCAATTCCTCCGGCGCCATTCGGGATCTTCGTAAAATCAAGTATTCCGCGATCTTTCTGTCCATAAAGGTTAAACGGACAATGATCAGTTGCTACCGTATCGAAAGTCCCGTCAGCTAATCCTTTCCATAATTGATCCTGATTATTTTTCTTTCTGATGGGAGGGGAGATGATATATGGAAGAATTTTCATCTTATCTGCCTGGGAAAAATATACTGATTCATCCAGCAACAAATATTGTGGGCATGTTTCGGCAAAGACCGCCAATCCTGATTCTTTGGCTTGTCTGATGGCTTCAGCTGCATTACCAGTTGAAGTATGAACGATATAAACCGGGCAATTGGTCTTTGCAGATATTTCAATGACTTTTTCTACTGCACGGATTTCAGCTTCTGCAGGATGCGATTGTGAATGATATTTTGGATCTGTTTTTCCTGTATGAACAAATTCATGCTGTAAATGGCTGATCATTTCCCCATCCTCGCAATGAGCAAGCACGATTCCTCCGGCAGATCCGACAATTTCCATGACCTTTTGCAATGCTGGATAATCTATCCCGATAGATTCTCTGTATGCCAGGTAAGTTTTAAAAGATGAAATTCCTTCTTTTTCAATTATTTCATGTATTTCGGATGCAGAATTGGCATTCCATTCGCTGATTCCCATGTGAAACCCATAATCCAAAAGGCTTGATTTTGCTTCTTTTTTCCTGGAGGCAAGCGCTTCCAGCAGAGATTGTCCACGGACCGGAGTAACGAAATCGATGAAGCTTGTAGTTCCTCCTGCAATTGCAGCTCTGCTGCCTGAAACAAAATCGTCAGACGATAGACCCGCAGGCGTAAGGAGCGACAAATGAACATGTGGATCGATTCCACCAGGAAAAACAAGCTTACCGGAAGCGTCAATGATCTGATGATCCGGAAAATCTGAGGGAAGCAGGGTTCCTGTCTTTGTAATCCTGCCATCAGCAACTGCCAGATCTTCCTTCCGGCTGGAAGTTGATGTTATTATGGTTCCGTTGATTATCAGTAAGGAGTTCATGATAATTTTAACAGTTTTTATCTCATCTTATCCCACAACCTTTTTGCCTGAAGCCTCGATTCTTCAAGGATCTCAGCTTCATTAACTGTAGTGATCTCACCGTTTTTCAGGATCAATTTTCCATTGGAGATCACATGCGTAATGTGTCGTGATTCAATTCCGAAAAGAAAATGTCCGAGGAAATTAGTTTTTGTTAATGGAGTTGGAGAATCATAATCCAAAACTACCAGGTTATTTTCCGCGTCACCTTCGAAACCGTTTGAATGCAGGTAATGGTGAACATTCCTGAACCTGCGGTAAGTTTCAACGTAATCTATGGAATCATAATTATGTCCTGAGAAGAATGCCGTTTTAGCGCTGCGGAGCATGTCGCTGTGCATGCCATCTGTGCCCAGCATAATTTTTCGTCCTATTCCATCTGATGAAAAATGACCTACTTTGTTGTTCAGGTTGCTCTCGGTGTTTTGAACGACCCAGGCGGGAGATTTATCTACCAAACTTCTTTCAAACTCATCAAGATGAATACAATGTCCGAGAATTGTCTTTGGAAACTGGAGAACACCGGCATTAGCAAACCGTTCTATGACCCGCAGCTTATAATTCAATTCACAATGGTCTTCGTCAGATTTATCTTCAGCAGCATGTACATGAATACCCGATTTCATTTGCACGGCCAGGTCAACAGCCTGATTTAAGGTAAGGTCACCCACGGTGAATGATGCATGTAATCCTACAAGTCCCTGCCTTTTGGCAAGATAATCTGCTGTTTCATCCAGACCTTGCTGTGCAATTACAGATCCATCGCGATCTGAAATTTCATAGCAAAGCAGATGTCCGACCCCTACTTCATCAAACGCTTTCGCAATTGTTTCAAGACTTCCTTTCACCGCAAATGGTGAAGCATGATGATCGATGACGAATGTGACTCCATTTTTTGCGCAAGCAATGGCAGTAACCAATGCGCTAGAACGAATCATGTCAAAGTCCAGGGATTTGTCAAGATTCCACCAGATGTATTGTAGGATTTCGGGAAAATTTTCAGGATTTTTTTTCGGGGCATTCATTCCGCGAGCCAATGCAGAATACACATGATGATGCCCGTTGGCAAAGGATTTCGTTATAAATTTCCCGGAACAGTCGATCACTTCAGTGTTTCCGGGGATTTTTTCTTTTGAAGGAAAAAGGATTTTACCATCCCGTCCTTCTTCAACAATGAAATCGGTTTGGTTGAATTCCAGAGTCTGCCAGTCGATGTATGTGCCGTTTTTGAGTAGTATCATAATTTTACGTACAAGAAAATTTTTCTGATTAAGAGACTGTTAATATTCTTTCAATATTCAGTTGACCCCCTTCGGGATTTTTATTTGGTTCTTTCATTCTGGGGCTGAATAAAAAGTTGTTTTAATTTTCTCGCAGAGTGCCCCACCTCAAGGAAATTATAGGAACTTCAAAAATAATAACTTTTTGGTCAATTGTACTTTCTTTTGCTTCCACCAAAAGAAAGTACCAAAGAAAAGTCACCGCTGCACGAAATTCACTAAAAA
>CAIWTA010000009.1 GCA_903915465.1 uncultured Bacteroidales bacterium
AAATATTATAATAAATAAACACCCATTCCTTTTTTTTCTACAAATTATCACCTTTACTCCTGGCCCATTTCATGACATTGGATGCCGCACGATCATGTGTAAGCTCATTGGCCATAAAATCCATATATGGTCCTACATGACTGTAAAACATTTTAAATCCTTCGCACAGGTAATTCAAACCAGGCTCTCCTTCGGGTGTAAAGATGATCCGGTTTTTCGGACATTCACCGTTGCAGAGATCAAGAAATTCACATTTCCGGCAGTTACTTGGCAATTTATCCTTTTTATCCCTGCCAAACTTAAGCTGTAACTCAGAATTCATCAAAGTCAGGAGGGATTTATTTTCAATGTTCCCAAGTTTATATTCAGGAAATACATAATGGTCACAGGAATAGACATCCCCATTAAATTCAACCACACCCGCATGACCGCAAATTTCGGCATAAATGCACAATGGAGGCGGGACCCTCATCCAGTTCGCAAGAATACAATCGAAGGTAACGACAAAATAATTTCCCACATCCTTTCTCACCCATTCGTTAAAAATGGCTATCAAGAAGTTCCCGTAATAAACGGGACCAACGGTCCAGTCAGTAATTTTTCCTGCTTTCCCTGTCCCAGCAGGCAGAATGCTTAATTCATTTTGCTGTGAATCAGTATCCACTCTTTCCACGATTGGGGTAAATTGCATATAATGGCTTCCGATATTCTTTAAAAACAGATAAACCTCCAAAGGAAATTTTGAATTATAGTCATTGACCACTGAAAGTGTGTTGAACTCAACGTTGTGTTTTTTTAGCAATTCCAATCCTTTCATAACTTTTGTAAAACTGGGCTGGCCATTTGAATATTTCCGGTAATGATCATGGCAATGTTCCGGGCCGTCAATTGAAATCCCTATCAGGAAATTGTGATCTTTAAAGAATATGCACCATTCATCCGTAAGGGTAGTCCCATTTGTCTGAAGGGAGTTCTCGATCTTTCTCCCGTTTGCATATTTTTGCTGAAACTTAATTATATTTTTAAAAAAATCCATTCCCCTCATGATGGGTTCACCTCCATGCCAAGTGAAAAGTACACCTGGCGTATTACTTGAATATATATATTGGGCAACAAAAGCTTCAAGTACCTTGTCACTCATTGTCCATCGCATCGGACCATCCGGAAATAACTTTTGCTTCTCAAGATAATAGCAATACGTACAATTCAAATTACAGACCGAACCCACTGGTTTTGCCATCAGGTAGAAAGGTTTATTGTACGGATTATAAGTATATTTCATAAGCTGGCTTTGTGCGATTAAAAGTACTAAACTATTTCTGAAATGACACGATAAGGTTGGAACACTAAGGAAAACGGTCTCATCACGGCCCCTGTAAATATTCTAATCAGTGCAGAGGATGAGTTCAGCAACAAATCGTACCGGGAACGCATTTGATTTGGAAAAATGATACAATGAAACGAAAAAGTTTTAAATATTCATCAATTGAAAAGCTAATTACAAATTTACAAATAGTCCTAAACCTCAAAAATCTCTTTCTCACTGATCCACAGAGTTTCATGATATTTTCTTTCAGCAGGTTTAAAAAATCTTGAAAATAGTTGTAACGTCTGTGTAATATTGTGATCTAATTAAGGTTGAACCATTAATTCAAATCCTATGAAAATGATAAAAAATTTCTTATTGGCAATAGCCATGATGATCCTTGCCTACTCAACATCAGCCCAGCAGCCTCCATTACTGGACCGTGATCTCTTTTTCGGGAACCCGGAAATCTCTGGGGGCCAATTGAGCCCCGATGGAAAGTTTATCTCGTTTATGAAACAGTACAACGGAATCATGAACCTGTGGGTAAAATCGTTTGACGAGCCATTTGAAAAGGCCCGCCCCCTTACCAACAGTACGCGTCCTTTTTACGGATATTTCTGGACCAGGGACAGTAAATACCTTCTTTATGTGAAGGATAAAGACGGAGATGAGAACATGAATATTTTTGTTGTTGACCCCAAGGCCAATCCGGCAGAAGGGGAAGTTCCCGAATCGAAAAATCTGACGCCGCTGAAAGAGGTTGCTGCACAAATTTACATGGTGAGCAAGAAGGATCCAAACATTCTCTATGTGGGGCTCAACAACCGCGATGCTGCCTGGCACGATCTCTATGAACTACAGATAGCCTCGGGAAAACTGACAAAACTTTTTGAAAACAATGACCGCATCACCGGATACGATTTCGACTGGGATGAGAAAATGCGGGTCATGAGTAAAACCGATGAAAAGGGTAACACCACAATGTTTCGGGTTGATGAAGGAAACAAGCTTACTCCGATCTACGATTTCAACGTGAATGAACAAGCCTACATTGCCGGATGGAACGAGGATAATTCGCAATGCTACTTTGTCACAAACAAGGGAGATATTGATAAGTCGACCCTGTTTTTAATGGATCCAAAAACCCAGCAAATGAAGATGATGGAAAGCGATCCAAATAAAAAAGTCGATTTCGGCAGCCTGATGCTCGATGATAATACCCGGAAGATCATCACCACGAGTTACACCCTGGATAAAACCGAATATTACTGGAAGGATAAAAAATGGGAATCGACCTATAAATACCTGGAGTCTAAATTCCCGGGCCGTGAGGTATACCTCCAGAGCACCACGAAAGATTATTCCAAACTGTTGATTGCTGTTAGTGGGGATAAATATGCCGCTGAAGTTCATCTTTTCGATGTGAAGTCAAAAAAACTGATCCATCAGTACACCCCGAGGCCTGCCCTCAAATCGGTGGAACAGCACCTGGCCGGGATGAAGTCGGTTTCCTACAAAAGCAGCGATGGTCTTGATATCCCGGCATACCTGACCATCCCGGTGGGGATTGAAGGGAAAAACCTTCCTGTGATCGTCCTGGTTCATGGCGGTCCCAAAGGTCCGCGCGACTATTGGGGATACAATTCGGAAGTCCAGTTTCTAGCCAACCGGGGATATGCCATTTTGCAACCCAATTTCAGGTCCAGCGGCGGATACGGGAAGAAATTCATGAATGCCGGCGACATGCAGTGGGGAAAGCTGATGCAGGACGATATCACCTGGGGTGTGAAGTATCTGATCGAAACAGGTATCGCCGATAAGAATAAAGTTGCCATCATGGGCGGCAGTTACGGGGGTTATGCAGCACTGGCCGGATTGGCGTTCACCCCTGAGGTGTATGCATGTGGCGTTGACATTGTCGGTCCGAGTAACATCTTTACCCTGCTCGAATCCATACCTGCTTACTGGGAGTCCGCCAGGGCATTTCTGTACGGCATGGTTGGCGATCCCAATACCGACCAGGGCAAGGAGGCCATTCGTGCTGCAAGTCCGCTGTTCAGCGCCGAAAAGATCAACAGGCCGTTGCTGATTATACAGGGGGCAAATGATCCGAGGGTCAAGAAGGCCGAAGCCGACCAGATCGTGACCGCACTAAGGGAGAAGGGGAAGAAAGTAGCTTATTTGCTGGCTCCTGATGAAGGACATGGCTTTATCAAACCACTCAATAAGAAAGCGATGTATGCGGAAACTGAGAAATTCCTCTCTGAAATCCTGGGTGGCCGCTATCAGGAAGGGATGGAAGAGGATGTGAAAAAGAACCTTGAAAAGCTCCGCGTAGATATTTCAACGGTGAAGTATGAACCGAAGGCAGCTCAGAAAACGGCAAAGACTCTGCCCGCTGTACAGAACGTATGGAGCGCTTCAACAATGGAATATGATGTGGTTTTTGAAGGCCAGGGTCAAAAAATGGCCATGGAGATGAAGCGGACCATTGAACCCAAAGATAACAACTGGCTGGTTGCCGATATTGTTACCGGCTCCGTGGGAGAGATTAAGGATGCGATCCTGTTTCAGCAGGATGCGACCGCGGTTTCTAGGGAAATGGAACAGATGGGCCAGAAGATCAGCATGACACTTGAAGGCAACAAGGGAATAGTGGATATGCAGGGAAAAAAGATGGAGATGGAATTTACAGGCGCCATTTTGCAGGACGGACCCGGCGTGGATCAGATTATCGCCCGGTGGCCACTGAAAGATGGTTTCAGCCTGGTCGTGGAGGTTCCCGATATGACGACCATGAAAGCCAAGCAGGTAAAAATAAGCGTTACAGGAAAGGAAACCATCAAGGCCAATGAATGTGTGAAGGTTGAAATGGTCAGCACTGACAATGCCAGCGATAAAACCACTTTCTGGATCAACCTAAAAACTCTGTCAGCCGATAAAATGGTCTCCGTGATGCCGGCGATGGGCAACGCAGTCATGACCATCGAAAAGAAATAATATGTACTACTAACCTTGATGTCCAGCAGATTTCTTTTGTTTGTTGATGAAGGTTATAATCGTATCAAAAGGTCGTTTTCCCAAATTCCGATAGCCCCTGTGAGGCCTTTCGTAGTCGTTGGTGTATAGCCATTTGTGAATAGCCCTGATTGAAACTCTTATAAACTTTCTCTAAATCGGGTAATATAATACATGGTTACATTCTAAAACCACAAACTGCCCATTATTTAAAGTTACCGGAAGTTGAAGATCTGACAATGCATCTCGCAAGTCTTGCAAAGATTGAAGTTGTTCCCCACAGCCTGATTCGTCTTCAGTCTGGAGGTCTTGCCTATATCACGAAAAGGATAGATCGAGATAAAACTGGCAAACTGCACATGGAAGACATGTGTCAACTAACAGAGCGATTGACGGAAGATAAGTATCATGGCTCTTATGAGCAGATTGCAAAAGCCATTATGAAACACTCACGGAACCCTGGGCTCGATGCGGTTAATTTCTTTGAACAGGTTCTGTTCTCATTCCTCACAGGGAATGCAGACATGCACCTGAAGAACTTTTCTTTATTGAAAACTCCTGGTATTGGATATGGTCTTTCCCCGGCCTACGACATGGTTTCAACAGCCCTGGTTAATCCTGCCGATAACGAAGACCTTGCCCTTACCTTGAATGGGAAAAAGAAAAAAATAACCCGGAATGATTTTATAGCTGCTTTCCGGACTCTTAATCTCGATCCAAAGCAGCAGGAAAATATTTTCAGGAAGATGATGAGTGCAAAAGCCGGCTGGATGGATTTTATCGGGATCAGCTTTTTAAGTGGCGATTTTAAAGAGCGATTGATGAATATTATCGGGCAACGATTCAAAAGGATCATCTGAATCTCCCTAAAAACAAAACAATCAAATATATCAACATGAACTACGAATTTTCAAAGAGTGAGAAAAAAATTGTAAGGCAGGTCATCGAAACAGCCCTTCAGCGTGATTTTGAAGCAAGCATAATGGAGGTTGATGGCATTATCCGGCGATGGAAGTCAAAGAAACTGGACAATCGCAACGCATACCAGGAAATTTACCGCAAAGTGAAAGAAAATGACAAGTATATTGCCAGGATGTATAATGCTATTACAGGATCGAAATATATGCTGACAATGCAGGGATTATTGGCTCACAAAGTGATTTCCGAAGCAGATTTAGACGGATTCAGCGAGAAAACCCGGGATAATATTCTTAAAATAATGAATATCCTCGGGGATGACTGATTATGAGTATTGTTGACATGCACATGAAACTTAAAAATGTATTGTATTTGCATTTTTCGGACCAATTATGTAATTCAAAATACATTTTATGGAAAGTAAGATTGAAAAAAAGCAGGTCGATACAATGCACTAGTTTCTAAAACATTTTCCAGTCACTGTGGAGATTTCGACCTTCATCAACTTCCCTTTTTTGATAAGTGTATAGACGGTCAAAGTGGGGACTTTCAAAATCCCAGCCGTTTCTTCAACGGTCAGCAATCTGTCTTCCATGGATTTGAAGCTCTTTCCTCCTATTAAATAGATATTCCCAACTCTGTGAAGATGGAAACACAGTAATAACCGGATGTATTAATAAATCAATCAAAAAGGTATCTTTGCCATTGAAAGTTAGGGATTATGGGCATTTTAAGAGCCATTCTTTGTATTATCTTTCCCCCACTAGCGGTACTTGATCGGGGGTGCGGATCAATCCTGTTAGTGTGTTTGCTCACTTGTTGCGGCTGGATTCCGGGTGTGATCGCAGCCATTCTCTTTAATATAAAGGGTTCGCGTTAGATTGAGTCAATCCAATTCGGTCTCAGTTCCCATTCAAATAATCATCAATATCCGATTTCCTGACACGGACGATTGGTCTGGTTCCGGGTTTATCAACTGTTGATATTTCTATTTCCCTAATTTTCCCTTTCTTTAAAAGAGCATAAACGGTAGTTTCAGTGGTTTTTATTTAAGCAAAAGTGTTCAGATTCGCAGTCGCCCTGATTTTATAAAGTCATTGAACAAAATAGATTTTTATGTACGTTTGTTGTCTGAATAATTTTAGTTTTCTTGGCGTTAACAATATTTCATTGTTTACTCACTTAAAAGGAGGTATTTCATGCCCGTAATCACAATTGAAGGACCTGCGCTTTCATTAGAAAAAAAAGAAAAACTGGCAAAAGAGATTACTCAATTGGCCAGCGACATCATGAACATCCCGAAAGATGCTTACGTTGTTTTTATTAAGGAAAATCCTTATGAAAATATGGCACAGGGTGGAGTGCTCATTTCTGAAAAAATAAAAAACCACTGATAGCTTTAGTGTTATATTTGACCGGGTTAACTTCTAACTTATTAATTATATGAAAAATAGAACTTTAGGCAAAAATGGACCAACGGTATCCGCAATAGGCCTGGGCTGCATGGGTATGTCGGAATTTTATGGGAAGGGTGATGATGTTGAATCTATTGCTACAATCCATCGTGCAATAGATATTGGCATCAATTTTCTTGACACCGCTGATATTTACGGAATGGGGAAAAATGAGGAGCTTGTCGCCAAAGCTTTGAAAGGGAAAAGGGACAAGGTCTTTCTTGCAACAAAATTCGGAAATGTGAGAGGTTCATCAGGAGAGTTTTTGGGAGTGAACGGCACACCGGAATATATAAGTTCTGCCTGTGAAGCTAGTTTGAAAAGGCTTGATGTAACTACCATAGACCTTTATTACCAGCATAGAGTTGACGCGAATACTCCGATTGAAGTTACTATTGAGGCAATGGCTAAACTTGTAAAAGAAGGTAAGGTTCGGTATATTGGACTTTCTGAAGCAAGTCCTGAAACTATTCGACGAGCTGATAAAATTCATAAGATAACAGCACTTCAAACAGAGTATTCTTTATGGTCACGCGATGTGGAAACAGAAATACTTTCAGTTTGTCGTGAACTTGGAATTGGGTTTGTTCCATACAGTCCTCTCGGACGAGGTTTTCTTACCGGCAGATTTAGGAAAGATGAAGATTTTACAGAAGACGACTTCCGAAAGAATCATCCCCGCTTCCAAGGAGAAAATTTCAAAAACAACCAGAATCTCCTCATCAAGCTGGATGAACTATCAAGGGTAAAAGGTTGCACCAAGGCTCAAATCGCTCTTGCATGGCTACTTGCTCAGGGGGAAGATTTAGTGCCTATACCGGGCACAAAACGCAGGACATACCTTGAAGAGAATGTTAAGGCAGTGGATATAACATTAACGGGGGAAGAGATAACACATTTGGGTGATGCAATTCCTCTCGGTGTCGCTTCCGGACAACGTTATTCACCACAAGCCATGAAATCTGTGAACAGATAATACTGTAAAAAGAATTATTATTTACTTGGATGGATTAGAAATACTACTTTTACAAACTGAACAAACCACCTGGATTATGCAGGAAAAACCATTTCATATGAATAGTAAAGTATTGACAATAGCAGCTTTCTTTCTCGTGATTGTATATATGGCAAAGGCGCAGGATTGTAGTTCTTCTTTTTTTCCTTCAAAAGAAGGAACCAGAGTAGAAATGACCAGTTACGATAAAAAAGGAAAAGAGACAGGGAATTCAGTTACCATTCTTACTTCCGTTCGTAAAGACGGATCAATGACTGAATACACGCTTAAATCCGAAACCAAGGATTCCAAGGGCAAAACCAATACCATCGATTTTACAGCAACTTGTGACGGCAATAATGTAGCTGTAAGCATGAAAAGTTTTTTCCCTTCTGAAGTGCAAAAATCATCGGACGGAGGAGAAATGAACATTGAAGGTACAAACCTTAATTTCCCTAATTCAATCTCTGTTGGACAAAAGCTGAATGATGGAAATGTAACCATGACAATATCCGTTGGTCCAATGACTATGAAGACAGTAATGAATATAGTCAACAGAACCGTAACAGGGAAAGAAAGTATAAAAACACTGACGGGAACATATGATTGTTATAAAATTGAGTACGATGTGGAGACCACTATGATGAATATAAAATCAAAGGGAAAGGTCAGACAATGGATAGCAAAGGAAGTGGGGACGGTTAAATCGGAAAATTATAACGAAAAAGGGGATTTGATGGGGTATTCACAGTTGACCTCTATTAAGTAACCATAAAAAAGTCTATATTTACCAAAACGTTATTTTCCAATTCTTGCAGGATTCTTGGAAGCTCAGTTGAACAGTAATACTCCGAGAGTCTCACAAGTGTATTTACCCTTTCCAAATCAAACCGGAGTGTTGTTTCCGCCTGAAATTAGCTATTTGACCTGATTAACCTATTTCCATATTCTCTTATCGCATCCTATAACTTTTTTCTTAAAATTGACTGCTGTTTTTTAGCATTCAATGTTTATAATGACCTTCCCACGTGCATGTCCTTCAGATAAATAATTCATGGCATCAGCGGTCTTATCAAGCGTATATCGCCTGTCAATAACTGGCTTGATCTTGCCATCCTCTACAAGTTTTGTAAGAAATTCCAGATCCTTTTTATTTGCGTTGGCAGATACAGTTCTCATCTTCTTCGAGCCAAATGACAGCAACCATCCAAATAAAAGTGATTTGAAAATTTGTGATAAGGAACCACCAACCATTACATATATGCCATTGGAAGTCAAGGTTTTCTTATAAGCAAAAATTGGATAATTTCCATTAATAGCTACAATGAGGTTGTAGCGCATTTTGCTATTTGTAAAATCCTCTTTTGTGTAATCGCTTACGTAATCTGCACCAAGAGAACTCGTTTGTATCGTATTGTTTGAACCACATACTCCAGTTACTTCTGTGTCGAAATATTTGGCAAGTTGAACCGCAAATGTTCCAACACCGCCAGCACTGCCAACAATTAAAACTTTTTGTCCTTTTTGAATGTTGCCTTTATCGCGTAATGCCTGTAAAGCTGTTAATGCCGCCATAGGCAGTGCAGCTCCTTCCTCAAATGAAATCTTTTCAGGTTTAATTATCAGGGCTTTTTCAGGAGCTGTAACATATTCGGCAAAACCTCCAAATCCAAACTTGGCAAGGTCTCCCATTACTTCATCTCCATTCTTGAATTGTCGGATATTTTTGCCAACTGATTCTACCCTGCCAGATATATCGGCTCCAAAAATTCTTCTCTTCGGTATAAGCCCCATTTTCATAGAACGGTAATCTGCTGCATTTACAGACACTGCAAGTATTTTTATCAACACTTCGTTGTCGTTTTGTACAGGCTTGTCAACATCACAATAGATCAGCTTTTCTGGTGAACCTTTTTTGTTATAGACTACTGCTTTCATTTTTTGCATGATTTCTCAAATTATTGTATCGTAACCAGAATTAGTTCTGGATGACTTGTTTTTCCTATCTTTCTATAAGTGATCTGACCAAAGTTTTCAATTTGGTCAACAATGAAATCAACGAAACTCTTATCAGAAGCCATTGTGTGTCTTTATTGGAATCCATATTTCTTCTTCAGAACTTGAATCTTCATTATTGAATTTTTCTCCTAACATTTCAAAATGAGGCCTATCGTCCAGCATGTAGCCTGAATTTGGCAACCAAGTTCCTAAAATATATTGAAATGTTTTGGCTGCCGAACTTGCAGCTCCTTGATATAAAAAAACGGCATAAAGTCCACCTGTCAAAGTAAGTGTTTCCATTTCATCAGGGACAGTGTCAAAGTCTGAAACTTCGATGGTCGCCCATTTTTCAAATTCTGTATTTGGATTAAAATTGTCAAAAAACAAAGGTTTATAAATTTGTACAGAATAGAGCTCTAAGCCAATGCTGTTTTGAATTTCTTTTCGTCCTGGCATAAAGTTTTTCCATAGTTCGAAGGTTTTATTGTTGGAGAAAGACATTATCATTCGTTTCCCAATCAATTTTTTTTCGGCTAATGCTTCTATTCTTGGTTCCATATATTCTTGACAAAGGGCTACAAATTTAGTATTACAAAATTGAACTTCGCTTCCTTTTACTCAAGTAATAGTGCCATAAGAAAAAAGTGGCAAGTGATCGATATGGCTTCCATTTTTCAGAGTGTTCAATTATTTCATCTTTAGTCACTGCATGAGTCAATTCCTTTATGGTTTTGAAGACTGCGATATCACCGACTGGAAAAAAATCCTTAGCCTGCAAACAAAACATCAGATAGATATCTGCTGTCCAATCGCCAATGCCCTTGATGTTCTTGAGCTGCTGTCTGATGTCAACAACGGGTAATTGGAGTAATCTGTCCAAATCAATTTCATGATCCAGTATAGCTTCTGATAATGCCCTCAGGTATGTGGATTTCTGTTTACTGATTTGGCAATGCAGCATTTCTTCATCTGAAAGTTTCAGAATTTCCGGTGGAGTAAATGCTGGAAGGTAGGCGTTAAGTTTATTGAAATGAGCATTGGCGGATTGTAGGCTTACCTGTTGTTCTAAGATGATTTTTGATAAGGTGACAAATCCTTGTGGTCTGTTCCAGTTCGGGGGTGAACCATATAGATCGTGGATTATTACAAAAATATCATCTGCCTTGAGGAGTTTGTTAATATCATTTTGATTAACGATTGGATTCATAATTGGCGGCTCCTGCAATTAGTTTTAGTTGCATCATTCTCGTATCCAAAGCCAAGCATATCCGATTTCTTCGTCTTGAACTATCTCGGAAAACACAAATCTGTTATTCTGCAAAATTTTTGTAGAAGCGTTGTGTTCTGGTGAAGTTTTAGCTGTAATAATACGGTTGTGTCTGTTTTGTTAGCAATTGAAATAAGTTCCTTACAAGAAAATGTAGCTATTCCTTGTCCCTCACATTCTTTGAATGTCCAATAAGCAATCTCAACTTTTCCATCTTTCGGTTGTCCAGTGAAACCACAGGAACCAACAATTTGATTTTGTTTTACCACAAAATGTCCAACCCATGGAATATTAAACCCAATTTTGGGATAGCAATCTACATACTTATTGATTACTTGATGACAGCCATCAGATGCGTAAATTTCACCTGACGTGTCTTCGTTTACGTTTATACTTCTAAGTTCCATTAAAATTTTCTTGCGTTTTGATTGTTGTCAATTCGTAATTTCGTCCTTCGTAATGCTTAACGCTAACACTCGGTGGGTGCAGTAAATATTTAACTTTTTAAAATATTTTGACAAATTTCCCTGAACCTTCCTGACCATCTTCAAATTTGATTCTGTAAAAATATAAACCGGACGGTAAACCAGAAACGTTTATGTTCAATGGGAGTTTGTAATTTTCACTGTTTGTTACTGGGCAACCCATTGAACTTAAAATTTCATATTCAACAATAAGTTTTTCTGAATTTATAATAATCTGGTCTCTCACCGGGTTCGGGTATACGTGATAAGACATTCTCATTTTGGGGATTGATTCCCACCAGGTATTAAAATGGATATCATCGATCATCCATCCATCACGTGATACACTGAGATTGGATGAACGAAATGTAAATCGATAAATAATACTATCTAATATTCCTTGATCCAAGGATAAATCGCAAGAGAATTCATACCAACCATTAGTGTGCCCTGTAAAAACCATGGTATCGTTACCATTCGAGGTTTGTATTACATTATTTAGACTGTCATAAACTGTCCACCAAGAATTTCCTGTTATAAGATTTTGCCATGTAATCCCGGTATCAAGCGATACTTCTACTTTCCCAAAGTCAATTAAAGTATCGCAATCCATTTTGTACCAGAAATCCAATACAGCATCATGGCTATCAGTATTATAATCGCCAGAGGTTCTGTAATAAAACACAGAATTATTATTAATAGGGTATGGATGCAAAGTATCTGTCACTATTGCATTCGGTACAGAATAAGAAGATGTGAAAAAAGATTTATGAGGAGACCCAATCTGCCAGATATTATTTGAGATGGTGGTATCAATAGAAATTCTGAAAAGACCTACTGTGTCATCAAAATTGATAAATCCATATCCATTTTGTGAATAGGATTTTAGCAGAATAAAGCAGAATAAAACTAATAAATAGAACTTTTTCATATAGGTATTGTTTTAAAAAATTAATCCCAACTTATTTTTATCCTAACAACCAGATAAGCAATAATCACAACTCTGGAAGTAATTGATATTCCTACGAACAATAAGAAAATCTTTTTGACGGAAGATGTCATTCTTTAACAAAACGTGTAACCTCTGTCTTTGTTCCGCACCGTATTTCCAGTAAGTAAATTCCTATAGATAGACTACTGACGTCAATTTCAAATTTTTCTTTACTCAATAACTGCTGCAAAATCCGGTGTCCTGACTGGTTATATATTGAAATTATCCCTTTACTGCTTTTTTCTGAAGAAGGATATTCAATAGTAATCATATCCTTGGCAGGATTAGGAAAGACAGACAGGCAATTACTGCTTTGTTGAATATCGGATATGCCATTGATAAACGAAGTATAATATGCTTCGTAACGAGAAGTATTGTAGAGTGAAAATAAATTATTCTGTTGTGAATAAAGAAATAAATCTCCATTATCAGGTTCCCATATTCCGGATTGCCATTGTTCATGTTTTCCATTTATTGAGTTCCCATTTAAATCGTAAGAATAAGTTCGCATCCATGAATTTACCCAGTCATTAGTCTGCCATAATTTATAAAGTTCCGTCAACTTGTTCCCGTTTGTATCATACGTATACGTATATATCCAAGCATTCATCCAAGCACCGTTTTGCCATGATTCATAAAACAAAGTCATTTCATTCTCATTTGCATCGTAAGTAAATGTAACTCTTGAAGAATTGACCCATATAGAGGTTTGCCATGATTCATATAACGCAATCACTACCATCCCTTTGGCATCATAAGTGAATGTAAATTTCCATTCAGGCTCCCATGTATTGACTTGCCAGACTTGATATATCTCGATCAGGATATTTCCGTTTGCATCAAATGTGCAGGAGTATTTATCTCTGTTCACCCATGCATTATTCTCCCATCTTTCATCTAACATGGTTAGCCTGTTTCCGTTTGCATCATATGTATAAGAATATTTCGCATAACTTACCCATGTGCTGTTCTGCCAATTTTCCATTAAGTAGGTCAATTGGTTTCCGCTTATATCATATGTAGAAGTAAACCTTGAATTGTTCATCAAAACATTGGACTGTAGTGTTTCGTCCAACTCCATAATCTCGTTCCCGTTTGCATCATATGTGAAAAAGTATTCCCAGTATTTTATCCATGCATTATTCTGCCAAGATTCCATTGATTTTATAAGCAGATTTCCTTTCGCATTGTATGCTGAAGTATATTTAAGATAATTTACCCATATGTTATTTTGTTTCTTTTCAATCAGTTGGATCAAAAAATTGCCATTAATATTCAGGGTTTGTGTAAACCTTTGAACTAAGTTCAATGAATCATAGGTTATAATAGTATCCCAGTTCCATTTTAACGATTTTTTATCAACAAAATCGCTATTGTAATTATTGAAAGGAAATTTATCCATATCGATTTGGCTCATTTGTCGAGTTGCATCGATACCAACTTTGCTTATTAGTGGAAAAGGAGGATTCATTTTTTCCTGCCATTGGCCATTTACAATATAATTGCAACTCACAAGAACAAAAGCGATACAGATAAATTTTTTCATATAATACGGGTTTTATAATATTTGTTCTCCTGTTGCTTCGCCTATTTACACCATGCCATCATTTAAATTGACCTGGTAAATATCGGAAGAATTTCTTTTAATCCCATACATCTCAAATCCAAAGGAATAGAGAATTTCCTCAATAAAATCAAATACTTCACAGCTTTTTGGAAGAGCTGAGAAGATCAGAGTAAACCTTTTTGTTGTTCCGGTGCCAACAATTTCCCATGGAGGAGCAAATACAATATTCAAAGCATGTAGCAACTTGCTCTTGCGTAACCGTTGTCATAGCACCTTAAATAGTTGGAAATAATTTGGTTAGACCATGACTTTCTTGGAGCAGACTGCCCGGACTTTATCAAAAGACCATGATTTTTTCACAAGAATAGAAATTGTACGTTCCTAATTACCATATCTGGAAGAATCGCTCACATTAAATGGTTCCCGCCGAGATAAACGACTACCTCACCTTGTTGATTATTAACAGGTTGAAGTGGTCAGTCGAGATCTGCGGTGAGTAACAAATAGCAACGGCCTGTCCAATCAACACTTCAGGCTACTGAACATTCATCACACAATCTTGATAGCAATTTTCTTTGGAAAAATTATGCTGTAGCTTGTTTTGCCCCTGATCAAGTTTATTTTGAGCGCTTTAAAAGCAAAAAAGACAGGCAAGTACCTGTCTTTTTTAAAGTTTTCTTACATAAATTCTTACATCTAACTTTTCAAATTTATGTTCTCTGCTGACTGTTAATCAACTAGTTAAAATTGGATGTACACTTAACTGTCCAATTATCTAACTTTGGAATCATTCCAGATTATCTGAAAGTGGTTGGTTTTATTGAGGAAATGGAAGGTTAATCCCATAATTAGTATTGAAGTCAGTAATTTTTTGAAAATAAAATTTCACCTCGAAGACAGAATTGTTTCCTTTTGTGTTATTAGGTCAATAAAGTGGTAAATTTGATTTAGAAGAAATCTTCATAATTCGACTTATTGTTAATTGCATTTCTAAATGAATTGTAACAGTCACTAAAATGAAAAGAAAAAACGGATTACTTCTTTTGTTCTGTTTGTTTATGCTTATAAGTTATAGCGGCTTTACAAACAACATTACAGTCACCAATCTGAGTCTAACAGGTCAGAATGTCACAGAGCACTTTGCTATGGTAAAATTCGACATCAGTTGGGAAAACTCTTGGCGAACTTCTTCTTCACCAAATAACTGGGATGCCGCATGGGTGTTTGTGAAATACCGCATAGGTACAGGCGCTTGGATGCATGCATGGCTTGATGATACTGGACATATCAACCTAAATGGAAGTACTATTGCCACTGGTTTGCTTGACCAGGCTTTGCCATTCAACCCAACAACAAATCCGGGTTTGGGAGTATTTATTTATCGCGATGCGGACGGCACCGGCACATTTTCGGCAACCGGTGTTCAGCTCCGCTGGAATTATGGCTCGAACGGTGTGGCTGATAATGCAGAAATAGACATACAGGTACATGCAATTGAGCAGGTATATGTGCCACAAGGAAGTTTTTATGCGGGAAGCGGGGGGACGGAATTCGGCGCTTTTTATACATACCCGACATCAGCGAATCCTTATCAAATTACAGGTGAAGGACCAATCACAATAGGGGCTGCAACTGGTAACCTTTATTACAATCAGGATAACATCTATTGTGGAGACCAGCTCGGGCCAATCCCTTCAGTCTTCCCTAAAGGATTCAATGCCTTTTACTGTATGAAGTACGAACTTAGCCAGCAGGGATATGCGGACTTTTTGAACAGTCTTACAACAGCACAGGCTGCTAATCGCTACTCTACCTTACATACAAGTTGGAGGTATAACATTACAGATTCAAGTGGAGTATATACCTGCACCAGCCCCTATGCCTCCAGCCCTTTTGTTGCCTGCAACTTTATAAGTTGGGGTGATTTGACGGCATATCTTGATTGGAGTGGCTTGCGACCGATGACAGAGCTTGAATTTGAAAAAGCCTGCCGCGGCACACAAACAAATGTACCCAACGAATTTGCTTGGGGCATCGGCTGGGGCACCACAGGGGCCATAGCAAATAGTGCATACACATTGAGTAGTCCCGGATTGGCCAACGAAAACATAGCAACCAATTACAGCACAACAGGTGGTAATGCTGCATGGGATACAACGATACAGAAGACTCTTGGAGATTTATATGGACAGGTACGGGTAGGTATTTTTGCTGGTAACGAACTTAATACCGGCAGGGTATCAGCAGGTGCCACTTATTACGGTATCATGGAAATGAGCGGAAATCTGTACGAATGTCCTGTAACAGTGGGTAATCCTGCAGGCAGAGGGTTTAACGGCTCGAATGGCAATGGATTGCTTGATGATAGTGGAAACGCTGATGTCCCAACCTGGCCCGGATTTGATGGCATGGGCAGCGGTAACCGTGGCGGTGGATGGGGCGATAATTTTACACTCCTGGCTGTTTCTGGCCGCTACGCTGCGACATGGGGCGACTCACTCCGTTGGTCTGATATTGGATGCCGGGGTGTTCGTGTGGCGCCTTAGTATGGGCTGAATTATGTTCAGAACCCAGGGCAACTGAAACAAAAATGTTTTATTAATGTCAAAAATTAAACAAAATGAAAAAGCTAATACTATACTTTATCCTAATGCTGGCGATGCCTGTTTTGCTGAAAGCTCAGTATTCAGGGAGTAATGGCAGAGGCGAAGTATCCGCCAGATTGGCAAATGTTGTGCTTTCGCTTCACGATGTCACAGTGGAATCAGCATCAAAATGTGCCCTTGCACAAAACTATCCGAATCCATTTAATCAGTCAACTACCATTAAATTCAAGGTAGCCAAATCAGGCGATATAAAAATTGTTGTGTTTGACATTATGGGTTGCAAAGTTCAAACACTTGTAAATAAAACATTACAGCCCGGAATGTACGAAACATCATTCAACGGCTCCTTGTTCAGCAACGGAATCTATATTTATAAAATTTATTCAGGTGAATATTCAGAGACAAAGCGGATGACATTGGTAAAATAGCCAAATAATCAGGTTGCACCGTTTGGCCATGGAAATTTCGATAAACAAGTGTACCTGCTCAAAACTGTAAATTGTTGTCGGAAATTATTGGATTTTATAGAAAAAGAATGAAACTGAAATGAGAAAGACAGGTAATTGCCTGTCTTTCTGAATGTTATACATACATAAATTCAAATATCTAACTTTTCGAATCTATGTTTTCAACTGATTGTAAATCAATCAATCATTGGTATTCGTACACTTAACTGACCAATTATCTAACTTTAAAATCATTCCAGATTATCTCAAAGTAATTGATTTTGTAAAAATTGATGAGTTATTCGGGTTTATTGTTAAGTGATTATGGCTTACTTTATAAGACCCTTCTGCAGATCTGTTTTAAATAATATCAGATAAAATTGGAAATTCATAAAATAATTTGCAGGTGAAAACAAAAAAGTTTTATCTTTGCATACCAATCGTTCAGTATCTTTGTTATGAAAGACACCAGAGAATATATCATCGATGAAGCTTACAAGTTGTTCCTGACCCAAAGCTATGAAGCTGTCTCCATCAGCATTATCAGTAATGCCATTGGCTTAACAAAGGGAGCTCTTTATCATCACTTTAAAAACAAGGAGGAACTTTTTCGTGCCGTAATAGACACACATTTCCCCCTGACGAGCATGTCTCTCGATGATGACAACATCAGCCTGAAAGAATACACCGAGGTGTGCATCGACCATATCCACAAGTTATTAAAGGAGACCATCACCAGTAATGAAGAATTCACTCCCGTTAACTTCTTAGCACTGATTGCCGATAGCTTCAGGCATTATGAAGGATTTGCGGAGAAAAAATCGAGTATTATTGATAATGATGTAGAAAAAGCAAAGGTGATCATCGGGAATGCAATAAAAAGTGGTGAAATCAGGGATGACATTAACATTTCTGTGGTTGCCATGCAATACCTGTCAATAAGCATCGGCCTTGCAGGTGATTTTATGCGGAATAACGCTGTCGAATCGGCCATAAAATCATTACGGGACCAACTTACCCAACTCTATTTCCTGCTAAAGAAATAATGTTTTTTATTATCAACCATACTATTCGTTTAGTATAATACATACTTATCGTTCAGTATTATATATACAAATATTAAAGTTTAATTCCATGAAAATGAGACACATGATTATTCCTGCGATGGCTTTGTCCCTGCTGATCGCATGCAACTCCATAGAAACCAGGGATAACCTTACCGGAACGAAACCAATCACAGTTACTACCGTGATAGTGAAAAAGGAGAATGTTGTTACAGCCTTAAGGTATAGTGGAACTATTGAGGCGTATCAAAGCATACCCCTGAACTTTCAAACACCCGGGACAGTTAAAGAAGTTCTTACAGATGCCGGCGATATAGTGCATAAAGGGCAGCTGGTTGCCACGTTGGATCAAACCGATGCAGAGAGTATGTACGACATCACGCTTTCTCAATATAAGCAGGCCAAAGATGCTTACGACAGGTTGAAGACGGTCTACGATCAGGGAAGCCTGCCCGAAATAAAATGGGTGGAGATGGGGTCAAAACTTTCGCAGGCCACATCATCCCTCGAACTGGCTAAGAACAACCTGGAGAAGTGCAAACTGTATGCACCTGTGAACGGGATGGTTGGGCACAGGAATATCGAGCCGGGGATGTCTTCCATATCCCTTGCTTCTGCCCCACTGGAACTGGTGGATATCAGGCAGGTGTATGTGAAAATCTCGGTTCCTGAGAACGAAGTGGCTAAGATCGTTAAAGGAATGAAGGCAACTTTTACAGTTTCAGCACTGAATGATAAGGAATTCAGAGGGCAAGTAACCAATGTCAGTCCCGTCGCCGACAGGATCTCCCGCACTTACGAAGCTAAGATCCTTGTTCCGAACCCAGACCTTGCGCTGAAGCCGGGCATGGTTTGCGATGTAAAAATGGAAACAACCATCGAAAAAGAGGCGGTAATGGTCCCAAATCAAAGTGTGTCAAAGGATGATCAAAACAGGGCGTTTGTGTTTGTCGTCGATCCCGGAGACAAACGGGCAAGGAAGCAGATCATCAAAACCGGGCAATATCATGATTCAGGATTGGAAGTAGTGTCGGGTCTGGAAGCAGGACAACTGATCGTGGATGAAGGGAAAGAGAAATTGAGTGACAACTCTTTAATTACCTTTTAACATGGAACACAAGAAACTGAACCTGATTGAAAAGGCAATGCGCAGCAACAACATTGTTGTGATCATTGTGGCGGCCATCATCATTGTCGGGATCATCGCTCTGATGAAAATGCCGCGTAATGAATTCCCGGCATTTACCATCCGCCAGGGAGTCATTGTTGGAGTCTACCCCGGGGCGACTTCTGCTGAAGTCGAAAAACAACTGACAACGGTGGTCGAGAATTATCTTTTTGGCTACCAGGAGGTGAAAAAGACCAAGACCTATTCCTATTCGCGGGAAGGTATGATGTACATCTTCGTGGAACTGAATGATAACGTAAAGAATGCTGACCAGTTCTGGTCGAAATTAAAGCACGGGCTGGATGAGATGAAAATGGCACTGCCCTCGGGAGTCATTGCGCTCATCGCCAATTCAGACTTTGGCGATACCTCTGCCTTGCTGATCACTTTATCCTCTGACACAAAAAGCTATAAAGAACTGGAGGAACAGCTGAAAAAGCTCGAATCCGAATGCCGCAAGATCCCTGCTACCTCAAAGATCAAGCATTTCGGTCTCCAGAAAGAAAAGATCTTTGTGAATGTCAGGCCGGAACTGCTGAACGAATACAACATCAAATCCTTGTCGTTGCTGGGCTCATACCAGGCCAACGGGATGGTGAGTTATGCGGGTAAGCTGGATGACGGACGCAGCCTCATGCCGGTCCATTTTCCTCCCAATTTTGAATCCGAGAAAGACCTGGCCGAACAGATCGTCTACTCGGACCCCAGCGGCAATGTAGTGAGACTTAAGAACATCGCCACCATTGAAAGGAAGTATGATAAACCCGATAATTTCATCCGTCAGAACGGGAAAAAAACCATTTTGCTTTCACTCGAAATGCAACCGGGCAATAACATCGTAGAGTATGGGAAAAATGTAGACAAAGTCCTTGAAGCCTTTAAAAAGCGTTGTCCGGCAGGCATTGAAACTTCCAAGATATCTGAATTGCCCAAATATGTAGGCGATTCAGTAAATAATTTCCTTCGCGAATTCCTGATCGCCATCATTGCAGTGATTCTGGTGACCCTCATCCTTCTTCCCCTTCGCGTGGCTTCTGTTGCCGGGATCACAGTCCCAATTTCGGTGATGATCACCCTGGCCATTCTCTATTTTTTCGGAATCGAGCTGCATACAGTCTCCCTTGCCTCTTTGATCCTGGTACTGGGGATGATTGTTGACAACTCCATTGTGGTCATCGATAACCATGTGACAAAAATTGATCAGGGCTTGTCCCCTTGGCATGCAGCCATTAAAAGCGCCAGGGAACTGGTGGCGCCCATCATTGTTGCTACTCTGGCTATTTTAGCCGCATATATCCCTCTTGGATTCATGATCCCCGGAACAGCCGGTGAATTCATGGCCACTATTCCCTGGGTTGTGACGATCGCGCTGGTTGTTTCGATACTGGTTGCCTTGTTCCTGGTACCTTATCTGGATTTTGCATTCATTAAAAAAGGACTGAAGAACTTTAAAAAACCTGGCAAAAAGTCTTTCCTCGATCTTTTGCAGGCATGGTTTGATAAATCAATTGACAAGGCCTTTAAACATCCCAGGCTGGTCATAGCCATCGGGATCGGTTCGGTTGTCTTTTCGATGCTCCTTTTTCAGTTTACTGACCAGCAGTTGTTTCCCGAAATGGAACGCAACCAGTTTGCCGTTGAAGTCTACCTGCCTATCGGTTCATCGCTGAAGTGCACTCAGAAAGTGGTCGACAGCCTGGAGTCAATATTATTAAAAGACAAGCGCGTGACCAATGTCACCAGTTTTATAGGCACGAGTTCGCCCAGGTTCCATACCGTTTATGCACCCCAGATGCCGGCTTCGAGCTTCGGCCAGCTTCTGGTCAACACCAAATCGGACAAGGCTACAAGGGAAATAGTGAACGAGTACAGTCCCCGGTATTCCGACAACTTCATCAATGCCCATGTAAAATGGAAGATTCTGGCCATGCAGCTCAACAAGGCTTCCATCGAGGTGCGTATCTCTTCCGATTCGGTGAAAGATCTCCGCAGTACAGAAGAAAAAGTGATGCAAATCCTGTCAAAAACCCAAGGACTGGCGTGGGTGCGCACGGACTGGGACCAGCCGCAGCAGAACATCAATGTGAACCTCGACCGTGACAAGGCCAACCGGATGGGTTACTATAAAAGCCTCGTGGCGACCTCAGTGATGATAGGTCTTGACGGAATACCGCTGACCACAATCTGGGAAGATGACTACCCGGTAGCGGTTGTCCTGAAACAAGATCAGTCATCCACTGAAAATTTAAAAACCATCGAAGACCAGTATATCACCTCACCCATGAGTTTTTCGGCCATTCCCCTGCGTTCAATGGCTACTTTCACACCCTCATGGTCTGAAGGGACGATAGTCAGGCGCAATGGGGTTCCCACTCTCACCATCCTGGTCGATAATACACAAAAGGCAGTGGCGGCCACCATACTGGATCAGATTAGGCCGCAGATCCAAAATCTGCAGCTGCCTGAAGGAACCTCCATCACTTACGGTGGAGATTATGAAGCCATGCAGGAAGTTTTCATTCCTATGGGAATTGCACTCGGGGTCAGTATCCTGCTCATCTTTTTCATCCTGTTAATCCAGTTCAGAAAAGCCAAGCTCGCGCTCCTGATCATGAGCGGTATGCTCCTGACCCTACCCGGGGCTGTTGTCGGACTGCTGATTATGCGCTTCCCCTTCAGCACTACCGCCTTCATC
The DNA here is from genome assembly GCA_903915465.1 of uncultured Bacteroidales bacterium. Taxonomy (GTDB): domain Bacteria; phylum Bacteroidota; class Bacteroidia; order Bacteroidales; family FEN-979; genus FEN-979. The sequence continues at coordinate 21,963 of CAIWTA010000009.1, forward strand.
GGCATCACCAGTTTGTGCGGGATGGTGGTGAGAAATGGGATCATCCTGATAGATTATGCACGGGAACTGAAGGAGAACCAGGGTATGACCACAAAAGAAGCAGCCATTGCAGCTGGGAAACGACGTATGAGGCCAATTTTCCTCACCTCTGCTGCGGCAGGAGTAGGAGTAGTCCCGATGATCATCAGCCGTTCGCCACTCTGGGGGCCATTGGGTACTGTGATCTGTTTCGGACTTTTATTTTCCATGGTACTGACACTATATATTCTCCCCGTCCTCTATTCGGTTTCATACAGCGATCAAGAAAAGAAACTACCGTTCTGGAATTTGCCCCAAAAAATAAAAATGATCCTGATTGGTTTGCTGCTGGTTGCTCCATCGCTGATAAGCACAAGCAAGGCACAGACCATTTCATTGGATTCGTGCAAACAAATGGCCCTGCAAAACAACAGAAAAATCAAAATGGCAGAAATGAATGTACGGGCGGCTTCGCAACAAAAAAAAGAGGTCTTCACCAACTTTTTTCCGAAGGTCAGCGCTGCCGCCTTTGCAATGCGTTCGGCCGATTATCTGATGAAACTCGAAACGCCATCCATGAACCTGCCGGTATGGGACGGGAAAAACCCAGCCCAGCTTATGAACCCGACTCAATTTGCATATTTTCCTGCACTCTCAGTAGGACTGCTTGATTATATGAATACTGCAGCCGTTACCGTGGCCATGCCCGTTTATGCAGGAGGAAGGATAAGGCGGGGATACAAGCTGGCCAGGCTGGGAGAAGACGTCAATGTGTACCAGAAAGAAATGACCCGTGACGAAGTCCTTGAAAGGACAGAAGAGTTGTTCTGGACATTGCAGTCGCTCAGAGAAAAAGAAAAGACTATACGAAGTTACCAGCGTATGCTTGACTCCCTGTCCCGTGATGCAAGCAATTACAGCAACGCAGGACTGGCGCAGAAGAACGATGTGCTGAAAGTCCAGCTGAAGCTGAATGAACTGAATACAAACATGCTTAAGCTGAAAAACGGCGTCAATCTCACAAGGAGGGCCTTATGCCAGAATATCGGGCTGGCTTACGATAGTTCGCTGGTCTTCATAGCTGTGCCTGACCAACTGACCACTGCGGTTATTTTCCAGGATCCTGAGCAGCTGGTGAAAAACCGCAGTGAGTACCATTTGCTTAACAAAGCGGTGGAAGTAAAGCAGGTGCAAAAGAAGCTGGCCGCTGGCGAATACATGCCCCAACTCTTGTTGGTAGGCGCTGGATTTACGTATGATGTTATGAATAAGACAACCAACAATGCCCTGGGCATGGTAAGCCTGAGCGTCCCTATCACCGACTGGTGGGCCGGGAGTCACAAGATTAAAAAACAGCAAATCGAAGTTGAAGAGGCCGAAAGCTCGCTGTTGGAGAGCACAGAATTGCTGGTATTACAGATACGCCAGGCAGCGAATGAGGTTCAGGAAACCAGCTACGAGGTTGGAGTATCGGAAGTGTCTGTTGAACAAGCCACAGAGAATCTGAAAATAAGCCAGGATAATTACAAGGCAGGGATCATCGGAATTTCAGACCTGCTCGAAGCCCAAGCTGTTGCCCAGCAGGCGAGAGACAACCTCACCGATGCCCGATGCCAGTTGAGGAACAAATGTGCCAAATACAAGCTAATTACCGGCGGTTAAACGCCTGGGTGACTTCTATTATACGATTCTGTTCATTCCTGCTTTATAGCTTCAAACTCACTGATCAAAACCAGGTTTCCCATGTAAGCTCCATCTTCTCAATATCTCTGGAAATAGCTTTGGTGACCACTGATTTGTCAGGGTTTCAGGTTTTTGTTTTAAATAGGAAACAGCAAAAATGGAGAAATCTGAAGTGGAAGAAATCAAGTAAAAAGACTAAAATGTAAATTGCGTAATATTACCGACAATCTTTTGTATATGACAGACCTTTTATTTACCCCGTTCCGACTTGGCCCCCTGACATTAAAAAACCGTTCAATACGTGCTGCTGCTTTCGAAGGAATGTGTTCCGGCCACTTAGCTTCGGATGACCTTTTAAATTATCACAGATCTGTTGCCGAGGGCGGGATAGGAATGACGACCGTTGCATATGCCGCCGTATCTCAAAGCGGACTGTCATTTAATCATCAGCTTTGGCTGCGGAAGGAGGCGTTGGCTGGACTTAAATCACTGACAGATGCTGTACATAAAGCAGGGGCTGCTGCTGCCATTCAGATCGGACATTGCGGCCAGATGGCGAAGACAGCCGTGAGCGGCGAATGTTTCTCCCCATCCGGAAGATTCAACTTATATGGCCCTACCTGGCCAAGAACAATGAGAAAGAATGATATCCGGAAAGTAGTAATCGATTTCGGCCGCGCTGTTAAACTGGCCAGGGAAGGAGGTTTCGATGCGGTTGAAGTCCATGCAGGCCATGGTTATCTGATCAGTCAGTTCCTTTCGCCTTACACGAACAGGCGACGCGATGAGTATGGCGGAATCTTTGCAAACCGGTGTCGTTTTATGAAGGAGGTTATTTCAGAAGTAATGTCTGCAGCCGGTTCCGATATAGCAGTGCTTGTTAAAATGAATCTTCGAGACGGATTCGAAGGAGGAATGGAACTTGACGAATCTATTGAAGTATCAAAGATCCTTGAACAAGCGGGAGTTCATGCGCTTGTCCTGAGTGGTGGCTTTGTAAGCAATGCGCCTATGTATGTGATGAGGGGAAGAATGCCTGTAAGGGTGATGGCCCATTACATGCATGAACAATGGATGAAACCTTTTGTAAGATGGTTCGGGAACCTGCTCATTAAACCTGAACCATATTCTGAAGCCTATTTTATTGAAAATGCCCGGCAGATAAGAAAATCCGTTATACTGCCACTGGTATATGTGGGAGGTTTGGTCTCAAAAGCAGCGATTGAAATGGTGCTTGGAGAGGGATTCGAATTTGTGCAGATAGCCCGTGCTCTCATCCACGACCCTGCTTTTATAAATAAAATTAAGACCGGTGAACTTACAGTTTCCGGATGTAATCATGCAAATTATTGCATCGCTGTTATGTATTCAGGCAAGATGGCATGCTACCAGAATGAAAAAGACCGTTCTGCTCCCTGGCTTAAGTATCTCGAAGGCTGATTCATGGGATCCCAAAGACAAAATCTGTGTACCAGTTTGTAAAAAATGGCAACCAGTATGGACAGACTTCTTGTTTCTTAACTACCAGGTCATCTGCGGAATGTATTATTCCGATTTATGATCTGTTTTTTTATAAATAAATTAATTTTCAGGAAGTAGTTTGTTTAATTTCCCTGTATATAACTTCTTCCCTTTGGTTTCAGGAAAAGTCCATATCCAGACACCTGTAAGAAGAGCAAACAAAGCGGCAAGGGTGATTCCTCCCCGCAGGCCATATTTTATTGCAATGATTGAAATTACAACGGGAGTCAGGAACTGGATTCCCCTTGCAAGAATAAAAGCAGATCCAATTGCCGTGTTTTGAATAAAAATTGGAAAAATTTCGAAAAACAGAGATCCGGAACCGCCAAACATCCCGGTACCGACCCCAACCATGAACATAAATGCAAGAATTATGGGAGGATATACAACAATCTGATCCCGGAAAACTGTAACCATTACTAACCTACTTGCCATGACAACAAAATTGATGCTGTAAGCCGGTCGTATTCCTAACTAGTCGGCAATCACACCAACAATCAGATAGCCAAGAAATCCATCGGTTTGGGTCACCACCTATGAGATAAAGGAAAAACATCAGATTCCCGAAATTGACACATCTAACTTTAAAACCAATCTAAATAAGACAATTGATTTTATTCAGAACGTTAGTGAATATTGGATAAATGGAAGTATTGATGTGAAGAAGAAAATCCAGAGATTGGTATTTCCTTGTGGAATTTTGTATAATCCGGAAAACCTACAATATCTAACTCCTGAAGTCAATCATTTGTTTCTTGTCACATCAGAATTATTAAGAGTTTCAGAAGATGTAAAAAAAAATTCCCCACTGATTTAAGTGAGGAATCCTGTTCAGTACCCGGAGCCGG
>CAIWTA010000010.1 GCA_903915465.1 uncultured Bacteroidales bacterium
AGTAGTGCTGTTTGAGATGCTTGAGCCTTTTGTTTGATTTGACTTCTTTTCCGCAATGCCAACATACCAAGGTGTACATAGACGTTCTTTTTTACGTCTACGTATTTTCCCGATTTGGGTGGCATCAATTTATATCAGGAAGTGGTATCGGTTTGGTTCAGGGCGGAAACACTGCTTTTTGATGAGATCTTCTGGGAAAATTTTTAGGGTGTCCCAGTGTCGAAGTCAGGAAAAAAGGAATAGAATTCCGAAGGATCGTATATCTACAAAAAAGGTGAATCCGGATTTAACAATCCAGGGTTCACCTTTCGTTTTTTATGTAACCTCTCCTGACTTCGACACTTAAATTTCCCAAACACAGTTAACTACTTGTAATATAAGCAAATGTGATTTACGGGACACCCATTTTGGGTGTCCCAGGCCTAAAAAGCAGTATTTTTGCGGCATGTATGTACGCAAAAAGAAAAACCCCAGCGGTATAATCAGTGTCCAGATCATTGACAAAAGCGATGGCAAGTACCGTCTGTTAAAAACCATTGGCAGCAGTTCGGACACTTATAGCGTTGACAAACTTTATATGCAAGGGAAGAGATGGATATCCAATTACTTGGGCGAACAGGATATTTTCGAACAAGCATCAAAGCAAGCCGATGAGAGGCAGATTACCGATTTTCTGCTTTCCAAGGTCGAAAACATTCTGATAAATGGCACACAGTTAATATTGGACAGGGTGTTCAAATCCGTAGGCTTCGATAAATTGAACAACGACATATTAAAGCATTTGGTAATTGCTCGCCTAAGTCAACCTCTAAGCAAATCGGCAACGGTCGACTATTTGAAGTCTCATTTCGACGAAGATGTACAATTGCACAAGATTTACCGCTATTTGGATAAGCTACATAACACCCAACAGGAAAAAATTCAGCAAATCAGCATAGAACACACAACAAAAATCTTGGGAGGGAAAATCGGGTTGATGTTTTACGACGTCACCACACTTTATTTTGAAACCGATAATAGCGATGAGCTGCGCGAAACAGGCTTTTCGAAAGACGGTAAGCACAGCCAACCCCAAGTGGTACTGGGCTTGTTGGTCAGCCGAGACGGATACCCCCTTTCATATTCCATTTTTAACGGTTCTCAATACGAGGGAAGAACGATGCTGCCGATGGTTGAGGATTTTGTACAACGTTTTAAATTGGAGGATTTTGTGGTCGTTGCCGATTCGGGATTGATGAACAAGTCGAATGTGAGCCTATTGGAATCCGGCGGATACAAATACATCCTTGGGGCAAGGATAAAAAACGAGCCAGAGAAGACCAAGCAATGGATTTTATCGCTGGAAAAACATGACGGTGAATTCAATGAGTTACAGATGAATGGCAACAGGTTGATCATCAACTATTCAGGAAAAAGAGCAAAGAAAGACTGGCACAACAGAGAAAAGGGTGTAAAACGTTTACAAAAAACCTTTAAAAGCGGAAGAATCACGAAAGAAAACATCAACAAGCGCGGGTATAATAAATTCTTAGAAATTTCCGACAATGTAAAAATTGCGATCAACCCACAAAAAATCGCCGAAGATCAGAGGTGGGACGGACTGAAAGGGTACTTGACCAATACCTCTCTTCTGGCAAAAGAGGTTTACGAACAATACACCGGATTATGGGTAGTAGAAAACGCTTTTCGGGTCACTAAAGGCACTATCGAGATACGCCCGATGTTCCATTTTACACCTCGCAGGATCGAGGCTCATGTCTGTATTTGCTTCATAGCGTATAAAGTGTACAAAGAACTGGAGCGGATACTCAAAACAACTGGTATACATTTGAGCGTTGGCAAAGTGCTGGATATTGCAAAAACAGTTACAACCATCAAGATAAAATTACAAACAAGCAATGCCACGCTCACAAAGACCATGCTTCTCACCTCAAAACAAAAATCTATCGCACTGCTTTTTGATGAGATCTTCTGGGAAAATTTTTAGGGTGTCCCAGTGTCGAAGTCAGGAGCAATATTTGGCCTTATGATTACTTCCCTGAATATGAAAATTCATTCGCCAGCTTCATCGTGTTCAAAGCCGGGTTCAGCTTCTGAATTCAAATAAAACCCTA
>CAIWTA010000011.1 GCA_903915465.1 uncultured Bacteroidales bacterium
AGAGCCAACTGCTTATTTTCATAATTGCTTGACGGAATAAGCGCCTTATGCCAGAAATAGAACTTAAAGGCTGCGATTTCCGGGAATTCAAAATAATAGAAAACAGGGATATCCTTGGCTGCATAAATGATCTCCCGCTGTTTGCATTGATAGATTTGTTTGGTAGTGGCCTGGAGTGATTGCAACCAATTTTCGATTTCAAACCCATTTTCCCCGATGGCAAGTGAAGTGAAGGTAACATGGTTGCTCTTGAAATTGAAGAGCGTATCCACGGATATATTGTAGTGAAAGCAGATTGTTTTCAGCTCTTCCAGCGATAATTCCTTCTCGCACCGGATTCTTCGGTATGCGCTGTCGTAACTTATTTCCAGAAGTTCTGAAAGGTCATGGACAAATGATATGTTAGGGGCCAGGGTGGTCCGGATGGTCTGAAAAAGAATTTCCTGTATGGAAGGGGCTTGATTCATCTGCATAAAATAAAAAGTTTCCGATAACCTGTAATAAAAAATCGATCAGATATAAACGGGTAAATGTACACTAATAATCAGAAAAATGCAAATTGAAGAATTATTTTGATTCCGGGATAAATTTGTAAATTATAAATTGCCCCGACCTTTATTTTTTCCTACCGGTTAAATGCTCTGAAAATCATGAACACTAAATATTACTTCAAACCAGATTTTATCTGATGACCTGTCCGTAAACTTCCAACATTTTCTTTGTGAGCTTTTTACAGTCGAATTTTTCTTCAACCGATTTTCTTCCGGCGCTGCTCATTTGCATTAGTCTGACTGGATCTGATAACACCTCCGCCAGTTTTTCAGCTAAAGCATCTGCCGTATTCGGATGATACAGAACACCACCCCCGGTTGCCTTGATAATTTCGGGGAAAGCGCCCAGATCGGGCTGAACAAGCGGAACCCCGGATGCAAGCGCTTCAATCTGGTATAACCCGAAAGCTTCCCCTTTCTGTACAGGAACCGACAGCACCGACAATGATTTGAAAAAACCGGTTAAGCTTTCCGGCGTGAAGTCAGGTATAATTTGAATGCTTTTACTGAGCTTTTTTTGTTCTGCTTTTTTTAACTGCCGGTTCAGGAAAGACTTATCATCACCTGTCATTCCGCCAGTTGCCTTTAAAACCAAGTTGCTGAAACGAGGTTCTGCTTTCAACCGGATAAACGCATCCACGAGGATTTCAAAGCCATTTTCTTCGCAAATCCGCGATAAATAACCGATCGCCGGAGGGGAAGTCGCCGGGGAAGAACAAATATATTGTTCCGGTTTCACACCGATATGCACTACATGAATTTTGTTCTGCGGAATATACATCTTCTCTCGCATCACATCCGCAAAATAAGAACTGACGGCAACAAAAGCATCAACATCTTTGCTTTTTTCTTCCATCAATTGCCAGATTCTTTCGCGCCATGATTCTTCCATCGCATCAACCCATACATCTTCATCCTGCAACGAAAAAACCACAGCGTAAGCACGATGGGCGTGATAAAAAGCACCGGCTGCATCCAACGGTCTTTGAAGTGCGCCTGAAAAC
>CAIWTA010000012.1 GCA_903915465.1 uncultured Bacteroidales bacterium
ACGAGTTTCCGCAGTTTAGCGAATGACGAAGATTTTTAGTGAATTTCAAACAGCGGTGACTTTTCTTTGGTACTTTCATTTGGTGGAAGCAAAGGAAAGTACAGTAAAGGAAGATAATTTTATTAAAAATTGAAATTGTCGTAATGAATTTTTTAAACAGTCTCTTAATCAGTCCGGTTCCTGTAATAAGATTTTTTCCCGGTCAAAAACAAATAGGTCTTTAGCAAAAATAAAATTTTGTAAAAAAACCATTGGCTTACCTTAAAGGGAAGGTAAGAGCCTAAAATCATCATTGTTAATAAGATATAATTATAAATCAACATTGGAACTGATTGGAGAAACAGCCAGATATTGAATTCCTTGCTTTGCCTTTCATATCCTAACCGGTCAGCATATCTGCCTGCGACCTGGTCCGCCATCCTGACCTGCCTGGCTGTAAGTTTGTCCTGCCAGGTATTCATTCTTCCCGTATTGATTGGCTTTAACAAATTTTCGTGGAACTTTTCCCATGTAGGGTTACCATACGTTTTTAGCGTCTCATCCCGTTTTTGATAGAATTCAAATACGGATGGATCATAGGCAATTCCAAGGAAATCACTGAGGGATTTGAATGTGCTTTCCTGATTGGTAACCAGGTCTTCATACCTGAGAATATAATATTTTTCAGGGAACCGGCGTTTGCAGTCAAGAAACAGTTGCACAAAATACCTCCATCTGCCAACCTGGAGAGGCACCGATGGAGCTTCCACCGCTATCTCCTTGTCGGCAAGTCTTTTGATCGAAATGAAGGTATCACGATAATCCCGGATAATACAAATGAACTTTGCCTCCGGGAATATTTTTCTGAAACGATGTGCAAAGATTGAATATACCGGATTTTTATCGCCGATCCATTGGGGTTCTCCTTTATCGTATAAAGAGAATGCGTAATAGTTAATACTTTTAAGGAATAGCTGTATAGTCCCAACATCCTTGTATTTCAATAATTCATTGATGATAAAATCTTTATCAATCCTCAGATTGTTGACCCTCCTTTTGTCAATCTTGGAACTTTTTGTGTAGTAAAAAGCATGATCAACAAACGACCTGATGGTGGCTTCGTCCCATTTCTTGACCCGTCTGAATCGTTGGTATAAAAACATCATGATTGGAAACTCAGGGGCAATTCTCACATTCGGATGGGCATTAAAGAGAGTAGTGAGCAAAGTTGTTCCGGATCGCGGGCGTCCGAAGATGAAAAAGATGGGAATATCCTTTATGTTTGCGCTTTCCATATTGTTTAGAATTTATACTAATCAACCAATCAACCAATCAACTCATCAACTCATCAACTCATCAACTCATCAGCTCATCAGCTCATCAGCTAATCACCTCATCACTTTTCTTAAGAGATTTCTGAAAAAATAAAAATCGCTTTTTCGGTAACGGAAAATATCTATAACTGGCATTTTGACTTTCCAGGCGTAGGCGAAAAGGAAGATGGCGCAGCCACATCCATAGCTGACATTGGTAGCCCATGCGGCGCCCATGCCTCCATAGCGTGGTATCCAGAGGAGGTTCAGAAGGAGGTTGATGATCAGGGCAGGGATAAAACTATAGATGGCTACCTGCGGTTTTCCCATTCCTGCCAGGCGGCTGTTCAGGATGCGGAACACTACGAGCAACAGGACTCCCGGCAATATACCCCGGATCATCGGAACACTTTTGACAAAGTCACTTCCGAAGATCAGAGGGATCAGTGAAGGGACTGCGAGATAAACTACCCCACCAAAAAGGATGCTGATAAGGAAAGAAACCCGCATGATCGAGGCAACGGTACGGTTTGATGCCTGTTCATCGGTTGCAGCTGCACTGCGCATGAGCACGATCGTCTCAATTGCGTAAGGAACATGCCACAGTTGTTCGGCAATTTGCACGGCAAGAGAGTAAAGCCCTACCTGTTCAAGGGTGGAATATTTCTTTAAAAGGATGATATCCATCCTGTAATTCAGTTGCATGATGAAAATCGATAAGGCAAATACAATTCCCAGGCGCACCATGCTCTTCATGATTCCTTCATGATACTTCCAAGTAATGTTGTAGGATTTTCTGATGACATGAAACACGAAAAAAAACATGCAGAGGTTTCCGAGAAAAAGCGCGATAAATGCCCCCCTGACTGATAGCCTGAGAATCCAGACAAAGAAAATAACAAATATCAGGTTCAGAACTGTTGGCCCTGCATTCAGAATGTTGGCACGCAGAATCTCCTGTTTCCCAAGGAATATTCCTCCGGCAAATACGTTGCAAAGGACAATAGGAACAGCAATCATGACAAGTGTCAGGATAAATGGATCTGCTTTCATTGATTCAGAAAAGAGGAAGATCAATCCGCTGATCAGGACGCTAAGCAAACTGGTGATCAGGAGTAAAATAAAAACGGCAGAAACAATACTGTCTTCCGGCAATTTCTTTGCCGCGAGATGGTACATGGTGGCCCGGCGGATCCCAAGCTGGGTAAATCCGATAACAAGGACAGGAACGACAATGATGGAGGAATAAAGTCCATACCCTGCAGCTCCAAGGATGCGTGAAAGAATTATTCCGATCAGCAAGCTGCAGGCAGTTACAGCAACATTGCTGCCAAATACACTCATGATATCTTGAAAATAACTTCTGTGCGCCACTGCCTGATTGTAAGAATAAATCGTTTAATTTCGTGCAAAAATAGTGAAATCATCTTTCCATATTTGCAATTCTGGTTCACTATTCACAATTCAGCATTTATGAAAGTTTTTTTCAACAAACCGCATTACCCGATTGGAAGCTTTCTTGCTGTTTATAAGTCGGCAGCCGGAGGCACAATCGCCGGAAACGGTAAATATACAAAGAGATGTCAGCAGTTTTTTGAAGAGAAATATGGATTCAGGAAAGCACTGCTCACTACTTCCTGCACTGATGCCCTGGAAATGGCAGCCATCCTTGCCGGAATTCAAAATGGAGACGAAGTTATCATGCCCTCTTTTACATTCGTTTCCACAGCGAACGCTTTTTTGGTGAAGGGAGCAAAGGTGATTTTCTCTGATACTCTGCAGGCTGTACCAGATATCGACCCGGATCAGATAGAATCACTTATCACTTCCCGCACAAAAGCCATTGCAGTTGTCCATTACAGCGGAATTGCCTGCGACATGGATAAGATCATGGCAATTGCCGCAAGGCATAACCTCTTCGTGATAGAAGATGCAGCGCACGCAATAGATTCATATTACAAGGATAAACCCTTGGGTTCCATTGGCCACTTTGGTGCCTTTTCCTTTCATGAAACCAAGAATATTTTTTGTGGTGAAGGGGGCATGATCGCTGTAAACGACGAACAATCTTTGGGCAGATCAGAAATCATCTGGGAAAAAGGTACAAACCGGGCTGCCTTTTTTCGGGGTGAAGTCGACAAATATGGATGGGTGGATGTCGGATCTTCATTTCTGCCATCCGATGCACTTGCTGCCTTTCTCTATATCCAGTTGAAAAACCTTCCAAAGATCCAGCAGAAGAGGATTGCTATCTGGAACAGATATTATGATGAGCTAAGACCATTGGAGGACAATGGATTCCTTCATCTTCCGGTGATCCCTTCTTACGCAACGGTCAGTGGCAATCTGTTTTATTTTCTGACCCGTTCAAACGCAGAACGCGATAAGATGCTGAAACATCTTAATAGTTATGGGATCCAGGCTGTTTTTCATTATTTGCCGCTGCATTCAAGCCCTTATTTTACTGGCAAGCACGACGGAAGGCCGTTGCCGAATACAGATAATTTTGCGAATTGTATTGTCCGGTTGCCATTCTTTTACGGACTGAAAAAATCGGAGATCAGCTTTATTGTTGAAAAAGTTGGTGAATTCTTTAAACTATAGCTGGGTGCACTTGCAACGTACGTAGAAAAGGCACCAGGCATCAGGGACCAGGGATGAAGAAAGGCAATAAGCAATAGATTTTAAACTTTACACTTCAGACTTTCGACTTTCGACTTTCGACTTTTGACTTTCGACTTTCGACTTTTGACTTTTGACTTTCGACTTTTGACTTTTGACTTTCATGTATAAATATCCTTCCTTTGATAAAGCCGGTAAGATAGCCCTGTCAGTACCATCGAGATACCGATAAAATATGCAAGATGCCAGAGATCAAGAGCATATCCTGGCCTGAATGCTTCCACATTAACATATTTGAATGGACTCACATACCCAATTGCTGAGACACTATCAGTGATCTTCGAAAGCGTATAAATAAAATAAAAGACCAGGACTATTCCTATACAAAAGGTGGTGATTGGCTTTGCCCTTTTAACAAGTATTGAGAGAAAGAGACCGATGGTACCGAACAGGATATTCAGTAACAGGGTATATGTGCAAAGAGTGAAAAACGCCTTAATGCTGAATGGCCCGGTCTTTACAATTTCCACGGAAATAAAACCTGCCAGGGCAGCTACCAGATTCAATAAAAATATATGAAGGAAAAGTACAGCCAGTTTACTGAAATAGATCTCACTGCGGGTCAGGGGACGTGTCAGCAGGTATTCTGCAGTTTTATTGTATTCTTCCTTAAGCAGAATATTTGAGGAAAGTACGATCGCAAAAATACTTCCAAGGACCATCATGTAAATGACGTTGTTGACAGCATAAAATCCCAATACAGAAACCAGGTTGTTTAAGTTTGAAATGCCTTTGAACTGAAGCGCACCTTTAGGAATCAAGCTCATCATCCCGATCACCTTCGACTGGTTTTCGAGAAATGTACCGTAGATTGACATCGTTCCTGAAATTAATAAAGAAACTACTATCATCCATAGAATGAGACTGAGGGCATTTCTCCGCATCTCTTTAAAAAACAGGTTCCTGTTCATTTCCCTTTTGCCTTATTATTTGTAATAGTGCATAAAAATTTCATCAAGAGAAGGTTCTTCGATCATCAGGTTGATCATCTTGTTTGCCGAAAGCAAACGGACAAGCTCATTGATATCACCCGAATACATGAAGGATAGTATATTGCCCGGTCCGGTGATAACACTCGTGATTCCGGTTATGCTAAAGGTTTCCTCTCTCACCTGATCACGAAACTCGGCATGCACCTTTTTCAGTTGTTTCTTTCGCAGGGTTTCAATGTCTTCCATCTGAATGATTTTCCCGTCTTTGATGATGGCTACTCTCTTACAGAGCATCTGTACCTCACTGAGAATGTGAGAGGAATAGAAGATGGTCATCCCTTTCCGGTTCTCTGAGCGCAACAATTCAAAGAATTTTGATTGCATCAACGGGTCAAGACCTGTTGTAGGTTCGTCCAGGATGAGAAGTTTCGGGTTGTGCAGAAGGCTCTGAACGATGGATACTTTCTTGCGGTTTCCCATGGAGAGGTCGTCAATTTTCCTTTTCAGGTCCAGTTCAAACAATTCAGAAAGCTCAGTGATCCTCTGTTCCCCATCCTGAATCTCGTAAAACCTTGCACAGTACCGCAGGAATTCCTGAACAACCATGGAAGAATAGGCATTGGCATCGGAAGGGATATATCCGACCTGACTTTTGATCTTCTTTGTTTCTTTTATCACATCCATCCCCATGATCTTTGCACTGCCGGAGGTTGGGAAGATCATGTTCATCAATATCCGGATCGTAGTCGATTTTCCGGCTCCATTGGGTCCAATAAAACCAAAAATCTCACCCACGCCGATCTCCAGGTTGACATGTTCAATTCCCCTGGCTTTTCCGTAGAATTTCGAAAGATCCCTGATGTCGATTATTGGTTCGCTCATTCCTCGATTTTCTTTACATGAAGTCGCAACTGCGTTGTGGCGACGAGGCCGCCCGGCCTGAGGGCAATAATAGATAGAAAAATATTGAAATTTTAAACAGTCTCTAAAAATCCAAACCTTTTTCAAATGACATTCGTCATTCTCATATTTTCCTTACTTCTTCCATACCGGTAGTCTTCCTGGAGATACCGGTGCAGACATCATTTCAAGCATCTTTTCGATTTCGGGAAGGTCTGTTGTTCCAATTACCCTTATCTGCTCATAAACAGGCGGGAATTCTTCCTCCAAAATTGTATACGCATCAATTTGGCCACGGGTAGGGCTTCCAGTGTTATACCAGCTTATACCAGTCAACTTCTCCAGACGGGCATTCAGTGTAACCGGTGCAGGTGGATTTTCTTCCTGGCTGGGTTTATTCGTCCTGCGATTGAATTTCACATTGAGAATATCATCAAGTTGCAATTGAAGTTGTCTTAGTTTAATTGCAAAATCAGGTGAAGAATTTGGAGTGCTGTTCAATGATAGCCAGAGATCATTGACCCTTCTTTTCAGATATTCCGCATATTGTTCAGTTCCCTGAATAACCCTCGTCAATTCTGCCACTTTTTTAGTAAAAGCCACCTGTTCTGCACGGTTAGAAGCAGGGAACGTAGTGTTGTTGAGCACCACTGCAGTAAATTCAACAGGACCGGCAAGCACTTTCTTCTGAATCCTGCTTGTCAGGGTCATATAGACGCTATATTTCCCGGGCATTGCAAGGATGCCGCTGCCGTTGTCCTTTAAAGGATCAAAAGTGTCACCGGATTCAATACTGCTGGCCGACTGGTAACGTAGATCCCAATTGATACGGTTAATCCCTTTTGAAGCACTTTTTCGGATAGTCCGGACCATGGCACCGGCCTCATCCACAATTGTAAATGTCAGATATGGTGGAATTTCGTTCTTTTCTGCACGAAGATCTTCTTCGGAAGGTTGGGGGATAGGTTCTCCTTTTTTAAAAAGTTCGGCTTCTTTTTCCTGACGGGTCTCTTTCAGCGTTTTTGGAACTTCCTTCAGATAGTAAGTAATGATCGCACCAAAGTCAGGATTCTTGGCGCTGTAAACTGTAGATCCCAGGCTGCCCTTTCCATTGGTTTGAATATACATTAGTGCATCTTTTACAAGAAAAATGTACCCTTTTTTTTCAAGAATCTCTTTTGTCAGCAGGCGTAAAGGAGTGAAATCATCAAAAATATAAAATCCCCTGCCAAAACTGGCAAGTACCAAGTCATTTTCTCTTTTTTGAATGGTCATATCTTTAATGGAAATAGTTGGAAGTCCGGACTTTAACTGGATCCAGTTCATTCCTTCGTCAATAGTAAAAAAACAGCCGAATTCGGTGCCTGTGAAGAGAAGATTGGGATTGATCGGATCCTGAAGCAGAGAATGCACTGCTCCTTTAACCGGAAGGTTTCCGGAAATTGATCTCCAGGATACCCCTTTATCTGTGCTTTTCAAAATATAAGGTTTGAAATCATCACGGAGCGTGTTGTCAAATGAAGCAAAGACAACATTCTCATCAACCGGTGAAGCAAGCACATCGCTGACATAAGTATTTTCCGGTATCCCAGGGAAAGAGGAAACCTTCCGCCAGTTTTTCCCAGCATTTTCGGTAACCTGTATCAGGCCATCATCAGTCCCGGCATACAATAGGTCTGCTTTTACCGGGGATTCATCCAATGCGATAATAGTCCCGTAAAGAGAAGTAGAAACATCCTTCTGAACAGCATCGGAACTCCAGAATTTACCCATAACCGGCCATTTATTTCGGTCAGTTTGTGTCGTGAGATCATCACTGATTTCTGTCCAGCTGTCTCCGCGGTCGTCACTGCGGAAAACTTTATTGGCGGCACAATATAAGCGGGTCGGGGAGTGTTGACTTAAAAACAAGGGTGTGTCCCAGTTCCATTTGTAGCTGTTTTCTCCTTTTGACGGCTCCGGGCGAATGTCAAAAGATTCCTGGCTTTTCCGGTCAAAACGAACCATCCCGCCATATTGCGATTCTGCATATACAATGTTTGGGTCAGTCGGATCAATCTGCGACCAGAATCCATCCCCTCCGTTTGTAACTACCCATTCGTCACTTAAAACTCCGGATGCACTGGTATTTCTAGATGGACCCCCGAAGCTGTTATTGTCCTGAGTACCCCCATAAACATTATAAAAAGGTGTGGAATTGTCCACCTGAACACGATAGAATTGTGTGACAGGCAAATTGCTTTTGTAAATAAATTCTTTCCCCTCATCAAATGTTTCATATACGCCGCCATCACAGCCGATCAAAAAATGTTTTGGGTTTTCAGGTTCAATCCAGAAAGCATGATCATCTCCATGACGTTTGTTATTGCCAATGGGTTTCCATGTTTTTCCACCGTCTTCGGTGCAGTAAGATACCGTTTCCATGGAATAAATTTTATCCATGATAACGGGGTCACAAAATATCTTGTTATAATATTGCCCTTGGGCGTAATGGTTGCTCATTTTCAGCCAGGAAGCACCCCTGTCGCTGCTGCGGTAAAATCCTCCTGCATCACTTGCTGCCTCAATGATTGCATAAATCACATCAGGATTCACAGGCGAAATGGCCAATCCCATTCCTCCCATGTCAACAGAAGGAAGCCCGGAAGTCAATTTTTCCCAGCTTTCTCCGGCGTTAACAGACTTGTATATCGCAGTCTCTGGTCCGCCTCCGATTTTTGTGAAAACATGCCGGCGCCGCTGCTCCGATGAAGCGTACAGGACATTCGGATTGCGTGGATCCATGATGATATTATTTACTCCGGTGTTGTCACTGATAAGTAAAATCTTTTTCCAGGTCTTCCCGCCATCAGTTGTTTTATATAGTCCCCGGTCGCCGCCTGGTCCCCAAACTGAACCTTCAGCAGCTACATAAACAATGTCTGAATTCACCGGATCTATGAGGATCTTACCAATTTGCCGCGAATCTTTCAACCCCATATTCTTCCAGCTTTTTCCACCATCTGAGCTCTTGTACACTCCATCACCATATCCCAGCGACCGCTGATGATTGCCTTCCCCTGTACCAGTCCATACTACATTACTGTTAGAGGGATCCATTGCGACACAACCAATGGAATAAGCTCCGTAATTATCAAAAACGGGATCAAAAGTGGTACCGTTATTGATCGTTTTCCAGATATTACCGGAAGCTACTGCAACATACCATTCTGTATGATTTTTAGGATTCACGGCAAAATCGGCGATTCTTCCCGAAGCAAAGGCTGGTCCGATATTCCGGAAGTTCAATCCGGCAACTGTTGCGGAGGTCAGAAGGGTGTCCTTTTTTTCTTCCTTTTTATCTTTAGTGTTTTTCAGATTTGCTGCTTTTTCTTTTTGAGGCAATTTAGCAAACACTGGACCCTGGAAGGTCAGAATTACTGCCAAAAGGATAATTCCTGTACTGATTTTGTATTTCATCATATTAGAGATTATTTAAAATTTACGATTTGACGATTTACGATTTACGAATGAAGTTAATTATTTACGATTTACGATTTCAGAAAAACGGTCTTTAGCAATAATCGTCAATCGTCACTCAATAAATTTAATCGTAAATCGTAAATCGTCAAATCGTAAATTGATATTTCCTGGTTTGAAACTACATTAAAAGAAAAATTCAAGCATACTCTGAAGAAAGTGCAAGTTTACTAATTGATTCCTTTGTTGGTTTGATAATTCCTTTTTCAGTGATGATGCCTGTGATATACTTCGCAGGCGTAACATCAAAAGCCGGATTTTCTGCATGAGAACCCGGCGAACAAACCCGGATTCTGTGCATCCTGCCATCTGCATCAGGGCCTTCCTGGTAAAGAACTTCATCTTCGCTGCGTTCTTCAATTGTGATATCCTTCCCGTCTTCACAAGTAAAATCAAAAGTTGAAACAGGTGCTGCCACATAAAATGGGACGCCATATTCTTTTGCTACGATAGCTTTTTCTAATGTTCCGATTTTGTTTGCAACATCCCCGTTCTTTGCAATGCGGTCGGCGCCGGTAATCATCAGATCAATTTTTCCCTGCGACATGAGATGAGCTCCTGCATTATCGGGAATGATCACGTGCGGAATTCCTGCATTGTATAACTCCCAGGCAGTTAAGCGGGCTCCTTGGTTGCGCGGACGGGTTTCATCAACATATACAAAAATGTTCTTACCTTCCTTATGCGCAGCATAAACAGGCGAAAGCGCGGTCCCATAATCAACAAATGCCAGCCATCCGGCATTACAATGCGTCTCAATGCGAAAACCGTTTTTTATCAGTTCATTTCCGTAAACCCCAATCATACGTGAATCTTTGGCATCTTTGTCGGCAACCCATTGTGCCATTTGAACAGCTTCATCAACAGAGCGAAGACCTGCCGCGAAAACTTTTTCAACGGCATAAAATAAATTACGGGCTGTAGGACGTGTGGCTTCAATTTCTTCACGGGCCGACAGAATGAAAGTATGTCTGTTTTTTTGAGGTGCTTTAATAAAAGCGAGCGCCATTGCAAATCCTGCCATGGCACCAATTGCTCCTGCACCCCGAACCTTCATCGTCCGGATAGCCTGACAACATTCATGTGTATCGTCTGCCTGGATGATTCTGAATTCAAAAGGCAAAAGATTCTGCTCGATCAGGAAGACCGAAGATCCTTCCATCCAGACTGTCCGGTAATTTTTTATTCCGACAAGCATAATATTAATTTTGTTGCCGTGACGTCAAAGCGCAAACTCCTGTATATTAACGATATAGATTTTTGCGTCTTTGCAGTGATAAATGATTTCCGGAAATGATTCAAATAAATTTCCTTAGAAGTCAAGATGTTTTCGTGGGACTATAAAAACTTAAATCCAAGACTTACAACCCATACATTGTTGGATGTATTGAAGTTGACAGTCTTGTTTTGGAAATTGACATCGCTTATTATTTTGTTCAACCCGATCTGGTAGCGGAAATCAAGGGTAAATTTCCAGATATCAACACCGGCTCCAGCCTGGATATACCAGTTCACATTCTTGATGTCGGCATTCGTTATCGGGCCAATGACCCCTGAGTCTGTAATTTTTTTATTCACGATGAAACTGGCTACAGGACCAGCAAGGATACGCACGTTTAACAGCTTGCTATTGACAAATGAAGCCCCTATGAGGACAGGAACATCGAGTGAGCCAAGTTTGATATTCTGCTCCCATTGTTTAACGGAAGTGCTACTGCTCTCGAACACACCGCCTTGTGTAGTATAATACAATTCAGGCTGGAGGTAAACTTTTTTCCCCATCCTGACAAAAATCCCAAACTGAAAACCTGATTTAAACTGGCTTGAAATGGAATCAATATTGGTATGTAATTGTGAAGCATTAAAACCAACTTTAGGCCCGATCTTGAGATTCAATTGGCCATAAGTTACTCCTCCGGTCGAAAAAGCTAAAATCAGAATTAGCGATAAAATAATTTTTTTCATGTGATTTGTTTTTGGTTTTTCGGGTTCAAAAATAAAGAGTTCTTGATGAAAATATACGAAGATTTATTAAGAGTCTGTTTAAATTTTATTTATTTCGTTTATTATGATGAGGCTGTCTCAAAAGTTAAAATTTTACCGCTAAGTCGCTAAGACGCTAAAAGTTTAGTATTGATTATCTGGACTTTACGTCTTTGCGTCTTCTCAGTAAAAGAAAAAAGCTGACTTTTGAGACACCCTCTTGTAATTATTCCATTTTTATCCATGAAAAGTGTCGGGCTAAAGCCCTATATTTCAGCGATTTGCCTAACCCCGACCTTAAGGTCGGGGTTATTGATAACCAATACGTTACTGGACTTTAGTCCAAAATATAATACTTTTCGGAGTGGCCACAAGTTTTGAAAAAGTCCTGTTGGTGTTTTCAATTGATCAGATCAAATTTCGTGTAGGGTATCAATACTTTCGGAATTCTGATTCCTTCCGGTGTCTGATTGTTTTCAAGCAGGGCGGCAACAATTCGTGGCAGCGCCAGGGCACTTCCATTGAGTGTATGCGCAGGATGGATTTTTCCTGCTTCATCCTTATAGCGCAACTTCAGACGTGTTGACTGATAAGCTTCGAAATTTGAGATGGAACTTACTTCAAGCCAGCGCTTCTGAGCAGCCGAATAAACTTCCATGTCATACGTCATCGCCGACGTAAATCCCATATCGCCTCCGCATAATTTAAGCACTCGAAAAGGGAGCTCCAGCAATCGTAACAGGCTGGAAACATAATCTTTCATTTCTTCAAGGATCTCATATGATTTTTTCGGTAAGGCAATCTGAACGATTTCAACTTTGTCGAATTGATGTAAGCGGTTCAGGCCACGGACGTCTTTCCCGTATGAACCCGCTTCTCTCCGGAAGCAACTCGAATATGCCACATTTTTGAAAGGAAGATCTGCTTCTTTCAGGATCATATCCCGATAGATATTGGTAACCGGAACTTCAGCCGTCGGGATGAGGTAAAGCTCATCCAGCGGTGCATAATACATCTGTCCGTCTTTATCTGGTAACTGTCCTGTACCAAATCCTGAAGCTGCATTGACCAAATATGGCGGTTGAATTTCTTTGTAGCCGGCTTCAATGGCATTATCCAGGAAAAAATTGATAAGTGCGCGTTGTAACCTGGCTCCTTTCCCTTTGTAGACCGGGAAGCCGGCTCCCGAGATTTTATTTCCCAGGGCAAAGTCAATGATATCATATTGCGAAGCAAGATCCCAATGCGGAACTGCGGATTCGGGAAGTTCAGGAATTTTCCCTTCCGTAAGAATGATCAGGTTGTCTTCCGGTGTTTTTCCAACAGGGACTGACGAATGCGGTAAATTTGGCACTCTGACCAATAATTCTTCCAACTCTTTTTTTGTAGTTTCCAGCGTTTCGCTTAATTCCTTTGCAAGATTTTTCAGATCAGAAGTTTTTTCCTTGATTTGGTTGGCTTCTTCTGTTTTTCCTGATTTGAAAAGAATTCCGATCTCTTTTGCAAGCATATTACTCTGGCCAAGATTATCATCGAGTTTCTTTTGCGTTTCTTTTCTTTTATCATCCAGAGAAAGAATTGAAATGATGATATCTTTCCCGTCAAAATTTTTAATTGCGAGACGTTTTATTACATCCTCAGAATTTTCACGGATCACAAATAATTGAAGCATAGTTTTTTTTTACAAATATATCCAAAATAAAAATCCCGGCTGGATTTAGTCGGGATGTTATTCTTTCAAGTAAAACCAGGAGTGTTAATTCTTCTTTTCCGGTTCCAGAGGAAGGATTGAAACAAAAGAGCGATCTTTCATCTTTTTCTTAAAATCCACAACCCCGTCAACCAATGCAAACAACGTATGATCTTTGCCAATTCCTACATTTAACCCGGGATTATGAACAGTTCCTCGTTGGCGAATGATGATATTACCTGCTTTTGCAAATTGACCACCATAAATTTTAACACCTAAGCGTTTGGAATGTGATTCGCGTCCGTTACTCGAACTTCCTGCACCTTTTTTGTGTGCCATATGTTAATGTTTTAAAGATTCAACCTAAACTGTCTCAACTTCAGAACCAGTAGCATCTGCCGAGGCCTTCTTTTCCTTTTTAGCATTACCTTTCAGCGAAATCGTTTCGATCAGAATTTTACTGAAGTCCTGCCGGTGGCCTGTTTCTTTCTGAAACCCTTTTCTCCTTTTCTTCTTAAAAATGATCACTTTATCACCTCTTGCATGTTCGATGATTTTTCCACTGATTTTTGTTCCTTCAATGTGTGGGTTACCAACACTGATCAAGCCGTCATTATCAATCAGTAAAACTTCGGAGAATTCAACCGTAGTACCGGGTTCTCCTTCGAGACGATGAACGAAAATTTCATCTTTCTTCTCCACTTTAAACTGCTGTCCGGCGATCTCAACAATTGCGTACATCTTGCGAAAAATAAATTGATTAACTAGTTTTTTTGGGAGTGCAAAGATAGGGAATGTTTTTAATTTCCAAAGAATTTCATTTGATTATTTTTGAATTTTTAGGAAATAGATATAGGCTAATTCGGTATTTGATGTGCTGAATTGAAAATGACTTTTTTAGACAAAGCTTAGACATAGCCTGGAAAAGCATGTACATAGCCTGAAGAAGCAGAATGAAAAATGATATTTGAAAGCCCTACTTCCTCGATTTTGTCTATCTTTGTCATAAATACTGAACTAATCCTTCACTAAAATAATTTTGTACGGCTATCATGATGATGGGCAACTTCAGGGTACTGGCTGTCAGGTTATGCCTTATTCTCCTAATTTTCTTCTGTGTATCTGCAGGAATGCCGCAATCTTCTGCAACTTTGACTGGAACCGTTACCAACAATCTTAGCGGTAGTCCGATCATCGGTGCAAAAATTTCAGTTGGTACTAATTATACTTATTCTCTTTATGGCGGGTTATATTTCCTTACTATTGACCCACCCGGAACATTTCCTGTATCATGCTCCAAACCTGGCTTTGAGAACTTCCTTTCGGCAACTTTAACATTTCAGCCTTCATTTACTTATTTTATGAATATCTCATTACTGGAAACCAGAAATCCTCCAGGAACCACCACAGTACATCTCGACACGTCCGGATTCTTTCCTGTTGTTCCGGTTCAGTGGCAAGCTCCCCATGGTAATTACGAGCTTATTTACGATGATGGCATTCAGGATAATTTTACAATTTGGGGAAATCAAGGTAACCTGAATGCTGTAAGAATCACTCCCCTGGGTTATCCGGCTAAAGTGATAGGAGGGACGATTAATATCGGAAATTCATCCAATTACCCTGCAGGAAGCAATCCATTTGTTCCTTTTCAGGTTTCTATTTTCGATGCAGGTGGTACCGGAGGGAGCCCCGGTTCAATAATCGCCGGCCCTATGGTTGTAGTACCAACAACTTTAGGCTGGTTGGATTTTACTTTTCCTGATCCCCCGGTTATCAGCAACGGGAATTTCTATATCGTCATGACGCAGGGAGGCAATGCTCCCAATGCCTCAGGTTTGGCCATTGACGAAACAACTCCCCAGTTTCGAAGCTATTCCCGGTTTATCACCGGAAGCGGTGGCTGGTTACCATCCGCTGGAAATTTTATGATGAGAGCTTTGATTGATGGACCTGGCGGTCCTTCAAATCAGAACAAAATTCCTGGCACTGCCATTGATTACAGTATCTGGCGGTTGAAACAGGGGGAAGAAATGAATGCTGCAGCCTGGACTCCATTAGGTTCAACTGCTTTGACACATGTCACAGATACATCTTGGAATTTTCTCCCATGTGGGCCATATCGTTGGGGTGTGCAAGCAAGGTATGCCGGAGACCGTTGGTCTTCAGTCACTTTTTCCAACATTCTTGGTAAATGCTGGACGATCAATGTTTCCACTCATGTAGAACTGAGTTGCGACTCGGCCGGAGTTGAGGGAACAAAGGTGATCATGAAGAACTTGGTCTACCAGGATACATTGTACAGCAAACTGGTAAATTCGTCAGGGGATGCTTCATTTTCTCATTTCTGGAAGGGTTCTTATGAACTTAAAGTAATAAGATTCGGATATAATACTTATACGCAGAACATAAGCCTGAGTACGGATACTTTATTGCAGAGCTTTCTCCTTCAGGAAAAAACGCCACCATCTGACCTTGTTGTCAACAACAGCAGCCTTTTGGCCACTTGGAAAAAACCCAATCCGCAAAAGGAAATTTTCAGCGAGACATGGGAGAGCGGGACTTTTTCTGCTAATGAATGGACTCTTCAGGGAGGTACTAATTGGGTAATTTCTGCCGCTTTAGGAAACCCTCAGCCATCAGCAATGTTCAGCTGGTCGCCACCTGCAGTAAATTATGAACAATCTCTTGTTAGTAAAACCATCTCAGGAGTTAACGCTCCATTAATGAAACTGAAATATGATGTTTTCCTTGACAACCATGGAACTACAACAATGAATCAAATGGCGGTGGAATTGTGGGATGGAACGAGCTGGTATGTTTTGAAAAATTATTCCAATGCAACCGGAGATATTCACTGGACAAGTCAGGAACTGGATATCTCAGCCTATACCAACTCTCAGTTCAGGATACGCTTCAAAGCATATGGTGTTGATTCATATGATATTAATAATTGGAATATCGACAATATTCATGTCCTGTGCAGTGAATTACCTTCAGTTTCCGGCAACTGCGTGCTGGGGTATAATTTCTATCTTGGCAATATTCTTTGCAGTTTTACACACGATACATCCTATACCATTCCGCCCAATCTTGTTCGTTATGGCGATACGTTTAATGCCTGTGTTACAGCTGTTTATGGAAGCGGCCCTTCCTATGAGATCTGTGAATCTTTTATTTCGCATTACCTTACCTCTCCAATCAACCTGCAGGGAACTGGGATTGATAATGCCGCGTATTTATCCTGGAACAAGCCACAGGCCTTTCTTAAAACATATGGAACAGCTCCCGGACTGATCGGTTATATTATCTATCGGAATGGGATATTTTTGGATTCCATTTCAAATCCTGACACAATATCGCATTATGATTATAACTTGTATCCGGGAACTTACTCTTATGGAGTCTCCGCCTTATATGACCTGACCCCATACGGTTTTCCCGGAATGGTGGATGAATCTTTACCTGCCGGACCCGTTGACGTGATAATAAATTACGGCGTTATATTGCCTTTTTATGAACCATGGAATACGGGTAATTTTAGCTATAACTCATGGATATTCAGTCCTGAACAAGGAAACTGGAAAATTGTTACCGATGAAGGAAACCCTGCACCTTGTGTGGCGTTTTCTGCGAATCCTCAAAGGACGAACTATTCGTACGCCATGGAGAGTCCTGTTATTAATGCTGTCGGGATAACATGTTCTAAGATTTGGCTTGACTTTGATTACCGCTTGCAGGATTTTGCGAACAATTCAACAGAAAAGATTACTGTTGAATTATACTATAACGACAAGTGGAATTTAATCATTGAAGAGAAAAATTCAGGTAGCTTGGGATGGACAGCACGTCATATTGA
Source organism: uncultured Bacteroidales bacterium (assembly GCA_903915465.1). Taxonomy (GTDB): domain Bacteria; phylum Bacteroidota; class Bacteroidia; order Bacteroidales; family FEN-979; genus FEN-979. The sequence continues at coordinate 16,858 of CAIWTA010000012.1, forward strand.
TATCACTCCGGTCAGGGACAAAGCGTTTAAATTACGCTTTCTTGCGATTGGAGAAAATTCTGAAAATATAATCAGCTGGGAAGTTGACAATATTTATATTTATGCGGTATGCAAACCAGCAAGAAATTTGGCTGGTGATGCTTTAGGCCTTGATGTCCGTTTGACATGGAGCCCTCCGGAATGTGCCGAAGGTTATGCACTTAATGAGGGATTTGAAGAAACCCAATTTCCTCCTCCTGACTGGAGTCAGCGTATTACAAACCAGGCTGCTACATGGATTCATTCCAATCTGAGTTCTCCTGTTGGAGTACATACGGGCAATTATGCTGCGCGCGTATCTTCGGATTATAATCACCAGGATGAGTGGTTGATTGCAGAGAATGTTGAAATCACCGGGAACCTGGTTTTCTGGAGTATGGGTTACCAGGGTTCTGTGCATAATGATCATTACTATGTTAAACTTTCAAGGAATCTCGGTGTCAGTTGGGAAATTCTTCTGGATTTATCTGCTCTGCCTCCTTACCCGGGTATCAATGGATATAACCAGTGGAATGAACCCTATACCATTGATCTTTCTGCTTCTTTAGGTCAGGTTGTAGACCTGGCCTGGCAGGCTGTTGATGGTGATGGTCAGGGAGTATGGTACACATGGGCAATTGATGACTGCAAAGTGGGAGATGGGGATTTAATGGATTTTCGCTTGTCCAGCAATTCTCTGAAATATGATGTCTATCGGCAAGATGCCGGAGCAGGGAATTTTATCAAAATCAATCAGGAACCTGTTCCTGATACTTCTTTTTTGGATCCTGGCTTGATACCATCCACATATGAATATTATGTTGTTGATGTCCAGGATAATTGCCAGTTCAATACTCCTTCAGATACCATTGTTGTTGATGTAATTACAGGGGAACACGAGTTGAAAAGGACATCCATTCTGAAGATTTTTCCAAACCCGGCCAAAGATATTTTATTTATCGTTTCCAATACAAAGATAAAATCGGTTGAGATCACTGACTATCTGGGGCGCATTGTTTATTCCTCCGATCGCATAGATAATCAAGATATTACAATAGATGTGTGTAATATTCAACCAGGTATTTATATTCTTAAAGCAATTACAGACACAGGTCCAGTTATTTCCAAGATGATCGTTGAACATTAATTGAAAACATTGATTGAATTCATTTAACTCAGCGGTTCTTTGCGACTTCTCTGCGCGGCCCGGCGCTATCTCTCTTCGTTCGATTCACGCCTTCGGCGTGACCGCACTGGTCAAGGCTGCTTATGCGGTGACTGGTATTTTAAAAGAGAATAACCCGCCTCATGAAATTCACGTTTAGAAAATCGAGGAGAGAGCGTTAAAAACTGCGGACTGTCTGAGGAGCGGAGCGACGAGTTTCCGCAGTTTAGCGATCGACGAGGATTTTTAGTGAATTTCGTGCAGCGGTGACTTTTCTTTGGTACTTTCTTTTGGTGGAAGCAAAAGAAAGTACA
>CAIWTA010000013.1 GCA_903915465.1 uncultured Bacteroidales bacterium
ATCAGGAAGGTGAACCGGTCTCTATTTGCCGGGGAGACCAGTACTACATTGATACAGGGACCCGACGGAGCCCCCGTTTCCTATATGATTATCCTCCGTGATATCTCGCACCGTAAAAAAATTGAAACTCTGCAGATCCATGCCGACAGGATGGCCAGCCTTGGAGAAATGGCCTCAGGCATTGCACATGAGATTAACCAGCCATTGAATATCATATCAATGGTGGTTGATAAGATTTTATTTGATTCTGCCAAAGTCGATAGGATAGATCTCGAATTTCTGACGAACAAGTCTGACAAAATTTTCGAAAACATTACCAGGATCAGGAACATCATTGATCATATCAGGGCATTTTCAAGAAGCCACGATGACTATGTGCTCACAGCTTTCAGTCTTAACTCCAGTATTGAAAATGCTGTTTCAATGATTACCGAACAGTTCAAACACCTCGGAATCACCTTGAAACTTCAGCTCGAAAAAAAGATTCCTCAAATTGTCGGCAATACCTTTAAGTTTGAACAGGTTATCCTGAATCTCCTGGTCAATGCCAAAGATGCGGTGACCGAAAGAAAAACCAAGGAGGATGATTATAGTGAAATGGCCGTAGGAATTGCATCATACCAGGAGAATCAGTTTATCATGGTCGAAGTTACAGATAATGGCATTGGCATCAGCAAGGATGACATCAATAATATCCTGCTTCCGTTTTACACCACAAAGGACGAAGGGAAAGGAACCGGCCTGGGATTATCAATCTGTTACCAGATTATCAAGGAAATGAACGGGAGCATTGAAATAACAAGCGACAAAATTTTTGGAACAAAAATCAAACTAGTGCTGGAGCTTCAAAAGAAAAAGTAAAATGGTAAAAACGGAAAAGATTAAAATCCTGATTGTTGATGATGAAAAGCAATTCACGGAGGAATTGAGTGGGTTTTTCCAGGGTTCTGATTATGAATCATTTGAAGCCAATACGGCAGATGAGGGTAGAAAGATTTTAAAAAACAACGATATCGACCTACTGATCCTTGATGTCAGGTTACCCGGTGCAAACGGACTTGACATCCTGAAAGAAGTAAAAATCCAATATCCAGATATGGAGGTGATCATTATATCAGCACATGGTGATATGGATACGGTGATCAAGGCGATGCGACTCGGTGCATTCGATTATATGCGTAAACCTTTCAGGTATATTGACATTCAGATTGCGATTGAGCGTACCCAAAAATACCTTCTGATGCATCGTAAGCTGAAGCAGATGGAAGAGAGGAACTCGCTGATTTCAAAAAAACTCGAAGCGCAGATCGACCGGCAGTTTATCGGGGTAAGTCCTCAGATTCTTGAGGTTTTCGACCAGGCAATTATTGCTTCAAAATACCCTGATTCAAATGTGTTGATTACCGGAGAGAGTGGTACCGGCAAGGAGAACATCGCCAGGATCATTCATTATTCAAGCAGCCGGAAGGATCATATTTTTTCTGCGGTCAACAGCAGCGCTATCACAGAAACACTGTTGGAAAGCGAATTTTTTGGCCATAAAAAAGGATCCTTTACCGGAGCGATCAATGATAAAATGGGTTTCTTTGAAAGTTGCCATCAGGGAACCCTGTTTCTGGATGAAATTGCCGATATGCCATTCAACCTGCAGGCAAAAATTTTACGCGCCACAGAAGAAAAAGTGATCACCCGGGTTGGTGATACAAAACCTATTCAAACCGACTTCAGAATTATTTCAGCCACAAATCATGATATTGATAAAAGGGTTGAGAAGAAAAAATTCAGGCTCGACCTGCTTCACCGGCTGAATACCCTGCATATTCATATGCCTGCACTGAGGGAAAGGGCGGAAGATATCAAACCCCTTCTGACGCATTTTGTAGATGTTTACGCCACAAAATTTAACAAGCCAAACGTCCATGTTTCCAGAGAGGTTTTTGAACCGCTGATGAAATATGATTTCCCGGGAAATGTGAGGGAGTTGAGAAATATGGCCGAACGAGCCGTCATCCTTTGTAAGTCTAATGTGCTCGGAATAAATGATTTCCCGGTTAAAGGTACAAAGTCAGCCACCACAGATGAGTCTGATAATTCAGTCAATCTGAAAATTAATGAACTTTATCTGATACAAAAAGCCCTCAGTAAAGCACGCTACAATCATCAGGCTGCGGCTGATGCGCTGGGAATACACCGGGATGCCCTTGGCAGAAAAATGAAAAAGTATAACATCAAAGCGGCTCCTGAAGAATAATGAATCAGCGCAAAACCTGAAACCCTGAAATATCCCTGCTGCAAAACAACACGCGTTTTCGCGTATCATACGCGATTTTATTGTGCAAAGTATCCTGATTAGTCCCGGATTCCATTTGCGAAATTTCCCTTTTAAAAAAAAATATCTTTTTATTTTCTTTCATCCCCAGGCATTTAGCTGAAACTTGACAGCGGAATTCATATTGCCGGATAATTCTGGCCTGCCCTTTGTATTACCTTTTGGCACAAGAGGTAAACCGTCCCTCTAATGTTAAGCACGGCATTCATAATTATTTAATATAGGAGATTAAAAAAATGGTAGAAAAGACTATCGGATCATCCAGCCTCGTAGAAGTTATTGACCGTATCCTTGACAAAGGTGTTGTGGTTGATGCATGGGTAAGAGTTTCATTGGTAGGTATCGAACTGCTTGCGATTGAAGCAAGAATCGTGGTTGCCTCTGTTGAAACATACCTGAAGTATGCAGAAGCAATCGGATTAACTGCAAAAGCCGCATAAGGCACCTTGCAGTAAGGCAGTTATTCTTGCTAAAACATCCTTCCAGGTCTGGTATCTGAAAGCATGAGGTACCAAGAATTTCTCTTTTAAAAAAAATGCAGCTAATGCAAACAATATAATAATTCAATCATTCAATATGAGTTCCCTGACCGAATTAAACATCGATGGTTTTTTCGACAATATTATAACCTCCTACGAATCACGGATCCAAAAAATTCAAACCGCCTTCCAGTCATCCGAAAATATTACAGAATCCTCCCACTCCCTCTTCGATAATGCCCATCATTCCCTCAACGACCTCAAAAAGGAAAGAGACATTTTAAACACCAGGCTTTGCGAAACCCTGGCAAAAAATGGTTCCCTGCGTAAAAAAGATTACAACACCATGATGTCGGGTATTCTTTGCGTGCTCGATGAAAAGGAAAAAGAAGCCGAACGTCAGTTTCTGAACTTTATTGAAGCGCAGAAAGAGACCGCCCAATCGCTTAAAAACAGCCTGCTGGGCATCAAAGATATTACCTCTCAGAACAATTGCGATAAAATTTCCATCATCAAAGAGCAACTTTCTCAAATTTCCAAACTGCAGGAAATGAGAAAGGATGCAGTCATGAAAACATTTTTGGATTTTCAGCAAATGCACAACAAAATGATGGCCTGCCTTGAACACCTGCTTGAAAAGGGCGATCACATTTTAATACAGGATATCAAAAATGTGAGATATCAAATACTGAAAGATATCAATTAACTCAGGTAACCAAACATTCATTTAAAATTAGGAGATAGAAAAATGGAAACAGAAACAGGGAAGAAAAATGTTATTAGAAAAGTACTTTCTTCAGTCAAAATATTTCTGCAAAAATTATTACTTACCCTAAAAACATGCTGTAAAAGTAAATCAGCTTCAGAAAAAGTATAAGAAATCAACTAATTCAGGGAAACAAATATTTATTTAAAAATAGGAGATAAAAAAATGGGACTAGCATCAGAAATGAAAAATCTGAGTGAAGATATTCTTGCTTCATTCAAACAACGGATCAAAGAAAATGAAGAGCTTGTAAACGATGTACAGAACACCCTTGATGGTTTCAGAAAGGATCATCAGGAGATGGCCGCTGTTTTAAACGCCAACGCGGCTGCCCTGAGAAAAGGCCTTGCCCGGGGGGAAAAAGAACGTCTTAATACCTTCAAAACATTAATGACCGGAATCCATGGCACGATCGCTAGCATTCAGAAAGAAGTAGTGGCAATTCAAACTTCCACGTTCAACATGATCGCCGGATTCTCAACCAACCGGGAAGAAATGGCTGATGAATTGAATAAATTCTTTGCCGCAGGAAGAGCAGACCGGATGCAAAACGAAAAAACCAGAATGAAGGAATTTGATGCCCTCATGAAAAACATCAACGATGATATTAAGAGCATCAACGATGAGGTTGCGACCATTTTCAAGAATACGAACAACATGCTTGAACGATTCGAAAATGAACATCTGGACATGTCGGCTGAGCTTAGAGCAGAATTGAGTAAAAACCTGGCTGAAAGAGTTGAATATACCAGGACAATGCTGCATGGATTCCAGAAAAGATTATCGGAAATCAGCAAAGAAAATCAAAAGATGGCTCAGAATCTGAGAAAAGACCTTGCCAATGGAGAAACAGAAAGGCTTAGTAACTACAATGGCATCATGAAAGGTATCCATGTGGCAATTAAAGGAATCCAAAAAGAGGTAAAGGACATCCAAAAAGCAACTGCAGGAATGCTTGGTGATTTATCACAAGACAGAGGTCAGGCTACTGCCGAGTGGAACAAAATGCAGGACGCCATTGCTCAAATAAGGAAAACCGGAGTTGTCACACCTAAGACGCCAGTAAAGAAAGCCGAAAAGAAGGAGGCAATAAAGGAAGTACCCGTAGAAGTACCAAAGGCAGCCCCGGTTGAAACTGTAATAGCCGCTCCGGTCATTGAAGCCCCCGTATTTACTTCCTTCAAAGAAGATCCAAAAACATTGGAAGATAAAGTATTGACTTTTATCAATAAGCATCCGAAGGGTGTGAGGATTTCGGAAATGGAAAAACCGCTCGGGGAAACCCGCATGAAGCTTGGATTTACAGCAAAAGCTTTATTGGACACAGGGAAAGTGCAAAAAATTGATAACATCTATTATCCGCTGAAATAGCCACAGGATTGACACTGAGCGAAGCCGAAGTATCCGGTTCTGCTCAGTGTCAATTCTTTAATCGTCATTCATCATTTCTCAATATAATTGGTTATGGCTAAAACAATAAATTGTCCATTTTGCAGTGGTACAAAAAAGGACCCCTTCGATCTGCTTTCTCCAATTTCACATTGCCTGGTATGCAATGGCACCGGCCGAGTTGTAATGGAGGAACCCATGAAAAAATGTGCTTTCTGTTCGGGTACCGGCAGAAATCCACTTGGCGCAAGGGTTCCTTGTATCGTATGCGGAGGCAAGGGAAATAACCACTTCGAAGGCAACACAAAATGCCTGCAATGCAAAGGAACCGGAAAATCAAGCGATGGGCTGCCTTGTACGCGTTGCAAGGGCAAAGGGTTTAGTTAATTAGTGAAAAACGTAGCGCGTGCCAGGCTGCCAGATACCGGGGGAGAAATGAATAATGCCGTAAATAATATCAAGCATGGTTTACAGAAAAGGCAGGAAGCCTTAAAGAAATTTAATGCGGGCAAGGAAGAATATTTATTGGCTAAAGCCCGGATAATAAAAGATATTGAAGAGGCGAGGACCATCTGGAGAACCACTTTGGAACAATTGCCCAACCTGCCATTTAGCTGACAACCCATCAACCCATCAACCAACAAAACCTCTCATGAGCGATAACAACGAGATGAATACTGTGCTTGAACTAAAGCCGATGTCGAATTTTGTAGAAACCGACTACATTAAAGATATTACCAACCGTGGACTTACTTATATAAAAGCGGGATTTCCGGTACATTTCAGGGGGCCGTCTGGAACCGGTAAAACAACGGTGGCCATGCACCTGGCCAGTAAAATTGGCCGACCGGTGGTCATCATTCATGGTGATGCCGAGTATAAAACATCTGATCTCATCGGCAGTGAACAGGGGTATAAATATAAAAAGCTGGACGACAAGTTCATTCATTCTGTCCACAAGTATGAAGAGGACATGACCAAACAGTGGGTGAATAACCGGTTGACCATTGCTGTAAAAAATGGGTTCACCCTGATATACGATGAATTTACCCGTTCACGTCCCGAAGCAAATAACATCCTGCTCCCCATCCTACAGGAGCGGATGCTCAGCACATCGGCAGCAAAAGAGGAAGATTATTACATGAAGGTTCATCCTGAATTCCGTGCAATCTTTACCTCAAATCCCGAAGAGTATGCTGGTGTTAACAGAACCCAGGATGCCCTGCGCGACCGAATGGTAACCATGGACCTCAATCATTTCGACTATGAAACCGAATTGCAGATTACCAGGGCAAAATCTGCCCTTTCGCTAAAAGATACTGAAATAATAGTTAAAATTGTCAGAGGCTTGCGCGAATCGGGGAAAACTGAATTTGACCCGACGATCCGTGGGTCCATCATGATAGCAAAAACACTGGCTACATTAAAAACAACTCCCTCGAAATCGAAAGAGATGTTCAGAAAAATATGCCAGGATATTCTAACTTCCGAAACCAGCAGGATTGGCTCGAAAACCAATCAGGAAAAGGTAAAGATCATTGTTGATGAATTGATTGAACAGTATTCTAAATAGGCATCATCACATCATCACATTAAAAAATTAAATCTATGCCAATATCCCGCGCAATAAAAGGACTTCAAAGCATCAAAAGCATGCAGAATGTCGTCAAATCGGGCATCCCCAATAAAGAAGAATCAGATTTCATTAAATTGTATCTCTTCGAAAAAGAGAGAACCCGGTTGAAAAGTGAAGAAATAAGGATTTTACTGAGACTTGAGATTATACAAAACAGGCTTAAAGAGATTCAGGCGTATAATGATGAAAAGGCGGGACAGATGATTCCCCCCGAACCGGCAGAAAAAAGTAAAAAGTCAAAGAAAGAAGATAAAAAAGAGTGGAAAACCATGTCAATAGATTATTAAAATTCAATTTGTTATGTCAGAACCAACCCATTCAATTCAAGCGACCGGCCTCGCCGACATTCTCGAAAGAGTACTCGACAAGGGCATCGTTATAGCAGGTGATATAAAGATTCAGATAGCGGATATTGACCTGTTAACCATTAAAATCAGGTTGCTGGTGGCTTCAGTAGATAAAGCTATGGAGATGGGCATCAACTGGTGGCAGGAGGACACCTACCTTTCAACAAAAGCCCGGGAAAAAGAGCTCATGCAAAATCAGGAAACGCTGGAAGCTCGTTTGGAAAAGCTGGAAGCGATGAACAAATCAATATAACCCCACCCCCTGCCACTCCCCTGAGAGTAGAGGGGAGCAGGTAAGTGGCACATAGCAAACTCTAAACACCAAAACAAAATGGAAAAAGACAACAATAAGGACAAAAAGAACGAAGCCGATTTTGACCTTTTCGGACTTGGCGGTCTGTTCAAAGGCATCGAAAAACTGGTTGACCTTGCCGGGAAGCTCGATGAAAAAGGTGGTATCAGCAAAGAGGGTGAGATCAATTTTGATCACATCAAAAAAGGGATGAAAGGTGTTTACGGGTTCACCATCAACACGGCAGGCGGGGGTATTCCCAAAGTGGAGACGTTCGGAAACATCAAAAAAACACCCGAAGGGCCTAAAGTGGATGAAGAACGGGAGCCGATAACTGACATTTTCGATGAAAAGAATGAGATCGTTGTCATTGCCGAAATGCCGGGAATAGAGGAAACTGACCTTAAAATTGACTTGAAGGAAGATATCCTTGAAATTTCGGCGGCCAGCAAAAACAGAACATACCGAAAGGAATTGCTGCTGCCCATAAAAGTCATTAAATCAAATTTACGTCACAAATTTACCAATGGCATCCTTGAGATCAGGATAAAAAAATAAAGTAATGGCACTCACGGGCTTGGAAAACAACGACCTTAAACTCATCATTTTCGGCGGAAAAGGCGGTGTTGGAAAAACCAGTTGTGCCATTGCCACAGCCCTGGCATTAGCTGAAAAATTCAAAACACTTCTCATATCTACAGATCCGGCCCACTCCGTGTCGGATTGCCTCGAACAACAAATTGGTTTTAAAGTTACTAAGGTTGCCGGTACTGCCAACCTGTCGGCCATAGAAGTGGTTGCCGACGAGGCTCTTGCAGTGTTTATAAACGAACATGAGGCAGAACTGAAAAAGTTGCTCGATACCTCAACCAATCTTGACAATCAGGACATTGAAGAGATGCTTTCCCTTTCTATTCCCGGTATTGATGAGGTGATGAGTTTTAAAACCATCATTGATTTTATCGAAGAAGGCCAATTCGATAAATATGTAGTTGATACTGCGCCAACCGGTCACGCATTGCGGCTTATTTCTTCTCCCAAATTGCTGGATGAATGGATTAAGGTTGCTGCCCGAATGAGATGGAAATACCGTTACATGATCACCAGCTTTTCGGGGTCCTATCAGCCGGATACCGTGGATACATTTTTACTCGGACTAAAAAAAACGGTTAAAAGGATCGAAAGCATTTTACGCGATCAAACCCGGAGCGAATTTATTCCGGTATGCATCCCTGAAGCAATGGCGATCATGGAAACGGGCAGATTGCTTTCCGACCTTGGCAAATCTGAAATAATTCCCCGGCAAATCATTGTGAACAATGTGATGGCATCGGATGGATGCGATTTTTGTAAAAGAAGGACTGCTGGCCAATTGCCCTACCTTAAAGAGATCAGCGAGAGTTTCAGTAATTTAAATAAGGTTGAACTACCCATGTTTTCTGAAGAAATCAAGGGACTGGATGCATTGGACAAATTAAAGGCGTTTTTATTTAGTGAATAAGTAAATTAGCACATCAACCCATGACAAAAATCAAAGACGAAATAACCCTGCGTATAAAGGAAGCCCTGGTAAAAGACGTAGGTAGATCTCTTGCCAGGATCGACCCAAAAGATATGAAGTTGCTCGGACTCGAAAGTGGCGATGTGATCGTGATCGAGGGCAAACGTGCTACACCTGTTAAAATCATGCCATGCTATCCCGAGGACAGGGATAAAAGTATTATCCAGATTGACGGGATCACAAGGGAAAATGCCCAGGCAGGGATTGACGAAAAAGTTAAGGTCATAAAAACCACCTGCCGTCAGGCTGCAAAAATAAAACTCAAACCCGAAACTAAATCCGGTTCACTGAAGGCTGACGATGCCAAATACATTGGTTCGCTCATCAATGGCCTGCCGGTAACAAAAGGCGATAAGGTGAGAGCCAACCTGTTCGGATCGCGTTCGGTTGAATATACTGTAACCGGCACCAGTCCGGAAGGGGTAGTGCTGATACACCCCAACACTACGTTCCAACTTGAACTGGTGAAGCAGGACGGGGAGCGCAAAAGCAAGGTCTCTTACGAAGACATTGGTGGCCTCGGTAACCAGGTTCAACGTATCCGTGAGATGATTGAACTACCGCTGAAATATCCGGAGATTTTCGAACGTCTCGGGGTTCAACCACCCAAGGGAGTTTTTCTTTATGGGCCCCCGGGAACCGGTAAAACGCTCATCGTCAGGGCTGTAGCTCATGAAACTTCTGCCTATTTCATCAGCATCTCCGGACCCGAGATCATGGGAAAGTTTTACGGAGAGAGCGAAGGGCGGATAAGGAAAATATTTGAAGAGGCCCAGCAACATGCACCCGCTATCATTTTTATCGATGAAATTGATGCCATTGCTCCCAAGCGGGAAGACATGGGGGGAGAAAAGCAAGTTGAAAAGCGTGTTGTCGCACAGTTACTATCGCTGATGGACGGACTGGAATCGAGGGGAAAGGTCATTGTAATCGGAGCCACGAATATTCCCAATTCCATTGATCCGGCGCTGAGAAGACCGGGGCGGTTCGACCGTGAAATCTCCATCTCTATTCCCGACAAAAAGGGACGGCTCGAAATTCTGCATATCCATACCAGGGGAATTCCCTTGTCGCTCGGTGTGGATATGGAAAAACTGGCCGAAATCACCCACGGGTTTGTGGGCGCCGATCTCGAAGCACTGGCACGTGAAGCCGCCATGACGGCGCTACGAAAAATACTCCCGCAAATCGATTTCGAGATGGCGGAGATCCCATATGAATTGCTGATGTCGCTCGAAGTAACCATGGATAATTTCCTGGATGCGATGAAGGAAGTTGAACCCTCGGCCATCAGGGAAGTCTTCGTGGAGGTACCCGATGTAAAGTGGGATGATGTTGGCGGTCTTGACGAAATCAAAGAGGCGCTGAAGGAAACGGTGGAATGGCCCCTGCAATATGCCGACCTGTTTAAAAAAGCCGATACCAAACCACCCAAGGGAATTATCCTTCACGGGAAACCGGGAACCGGGAAGACATACCTGGCAAAGGCTTTGGCAAGCGAAAGCGGCGTTAATTTTATCTCTGTAAAAGGTCCGCAGATACTAAGCCGCTATATCGGCGAATCTGAAAAAGGAGTAAGGGAACTCTTCCGGATGGCAAAACAGGCCTCCCCTTGCATCTTGTTCCTCGATGAAATTGACAGCCTCACCCCTCGGCGCAGCAGCGATAGTTCCGGTTCCGGGGTGATTGAACGGGTGATAGGTCAGTTCCTCACCGAAATGGACGGCATTGAAGACCTGAAAGGCGTGATTGTGCTGGCCGCCACAAACCGCATCGATTTAATCGACCCAGCCCTATTGAGAAGCGGCCGGTTCGATCTGATATTCGAATTGCCGCTACCCGATGCAAAAACCAGAGAAAAAATATTCTCCATCCATACCCAGAATAAACCCCTGGGTAAAAAAGTTAACCTCAACAAGCTGGCGCTTAAAACCGACACCCTGACAGGGTCCGATATCGAATTTATATGCCGGAAAGCAGCCATGCTGGCGATCCGCGAACTGATTGATAAAAACAAGGGAAAACAGACGGAGATAACCGGGGATATTGCTATTTTGGAATCTCATTTTGAAGAAGCAATACAACTGGTGTTGAAACAAAATTTATCGAAGAAGTAAACATGACCATCAAACCTTCCAGGTTTTTAAAACCTGGAAGGTTTGATCAACCACCTAATCAACCAAAAGTATGGCGCCAAAAGGAATATACATCTACGGGATTGTTCCGAATTTTTACGGAACAACGCTTTTTCAATCACTTGAAAATTCAGAAGTCTATGCCATCACCTTTCGGAACATATCAGCCATCGTTTCCGACAGGGATAGCACCCACCTCGATTATTTGGACAGGGAATCACTGGGATATATGCTGGTTCATCATCAGGAAGTAATTGAAGAACTCATGAAAAAAGGATTTAACATGATCCTCCCCATGCGGCTCGGAACGATTGTAAGTTCTAAAGATGAGGTTATCAAAATTCTTACATGCGGCCATGATTTAATTATTGATATCCTGAAGAGAATTGAATACCTCACAGAAATCGACCTTGCCATAACCTGGCATGATTTTCCGGGGATTCTTAAAGAAATTTCCACACATGAAGATATCATTGCCCTGAAGGATGAAATTTTGAAACATGCTGGCAACATTACAAAAGTTGATCAGGTGAAAGTGGGAATGATGATGAAAGATAAAATAGAAACAAAAAACAAAGATATTGAATTGAAAATTCTGGATTCATTGTCAGCTTTTGGCCTCGATATAAAAATGCATGAGGTAATGAACGACGAGATGGTTGTCAATGCGGCATTTCTTATTCACAGAAATAAAAGAGAAAAATTTGAGCTTACAATTGACCAACTTGACGAGGAATACAAGAATACCCTGAATTTTAAATTGGTAGGACCGTTGCCCTGTTATAGCTTTTATACCATAGAAGTTAAGAAGCTGAATCCTGAAAAAGTGGAACAGGCCAAAAAAGAACTTGGCATCAAAGAAAAGACTACCGAAAATGAGATAAAAAAGGCCTACCTGGAAAAAGCCAAATTGTTTCATCCCGACAATTGTCAGGAGAATGGTGCTATAGAAAATTTCAACATGATCCTGAATGCCTATCGTTTACTGCTTGATTATGCATCAGCAGTAAGGCAATTGTCGAAAGAAGAATATATTTCACTTGTGAAAGAGACAGTGATGGAAAATTTAATTCTGGTAAAAATAAAGGAATAATATGCAGCGCGACGGAAAATACATTTATTGCATCATTGCCTCGGATTACGACATCAATTTAGGTCCCATTGGTGTAGGCGGGCGGGGCGACCTGGTATCGACCATTGGTTTCGACGGTTTGTGCATGGTGGTAAGCGACCATCCGCTAAGCCGGTTCGTGGTCAATCCCGAAAATATGCTTGCACACCAGAAGGTGATCGAAAAGGTAATGAAGGAATTCAGGAGCATCCTTCCCATCAGGTTTGGCACCATCGCGGCAACTCCTGATGAAATAAGGAACCTGCTCAACCGGCGGTACAGCGAGTTTATGGAACTACTGAAGCAGTTCGAAAACAAGGTGGAGCTCAATGTGAGGGGAACCTGGAAAAACATGGGAATGATTTACAAAGAGATCGACAGGGAGCATGTTGAACTGCAAAAACTCAGGGCCGAAATCGAAAAGATGGATGATCAGGCAAAAAAAAATCTGAAAATTGCTGAAGCCGGAAAATTGGTCGAACTTGCTTTGTTTGAAAAAAAAACGGAAGAGACAGACAAGATTATCGATTCTTTTCACAGATCGGTGTTCGAATTTAAACACAATAAAAAGAACAGCGATGCCATGTTTATGAATACAGCCTTTTTGGTGAACAGCGGCCGCGAGGTGGAATTCGATAATATCATGGCCGACATTGGCCTTAAATACCAGGACCGGTGCGACTTTGTTTACACTGCCCCCTTGCCGATTTTTAATTTTATCGATTTGATAATATTTCCCGAAAAGTGGGAATTGTGATGGAATCATCGTTATCGGCGTTCAAAAGGTCAAGCGATTTATAAAAATATATCTAAAGGCAAATTATGGAAAATGGAGTTGAAATTCTAAAAGAAGGAAAGTACATTTATGGGATCATCAGACATTCCGGTCCACTAGATTATGGTCCCATCGGACTAGGAAAACGCGCCGACCAGGTTTATGGAATCAATTTCAATGGTATCACCGCCATCGTCAGTAATTCGCCCATTATAATATATGAAGCCCGCAGGGTAAACATGATCGCCCACGAAAAAGTACTGGAAGATGTGATGAAGCAATTTACGGTTCTGCCCGTCCGGTTTTCAACCATCTCCGAACATAACGATGACTCGGGCATCCTCAAAATCCTTGAAAAGGATTATAAGAAATTCGATGACCTGCTCACGAAGATGGATGGCAAAAAGGAGTTGGGACTCAAGGTACTGGCACATGAAGCGCCGATTTACGAAAATATCATTGAGAAGTATGATGAAATCAGAACGCTGCGGGGAAAGCTGATGAACCTGCCAGCCGATAAAACCCATTACCAGCGCATGAAAATCGGTGAAATGGTAGCCGAAGCGCTTAAAAAGGAAATAGAGGCTTACAAAACCAACATCCTTGCAGTGTTAAATCCGCTTGCTGAAGATCTAAAGGTGAACGATAATTATGGGGAAATGATGGTCCTCAACGCGGCCTTCCTGATCAAAAACAGTATGGAACCTGATTTCGACAAGGCGGTAAACGATCTGGACGAAAAACTTGGAAGTTTAATGACCTTTAAATACGTGGGGACTTTACCACCTTACAATTTTGTGAACCTTGTAATTAACACCAAAGGAATTTAATATGTTCTTAATCGACGACATACTGCTTGCTCCATTGAAGGGAGTCATTTTTATTGCAGAAAAAATCAATGAGGTGATCGAGAAAGAGATGTCGGATGAAGGTTCCATTAAAGAAAGGCTGATGGCATTGCAGTTGAAATTTGAAATGGACGAAATTGACGAAGAGGAATACGACCGTAGAGAAGATGAACTGCTGAAAATATTAGGAAATATCCGAGAAGAAAAACAAAGATAAACCCATCAGCCCATCAACTTATAAACCCATCAACCCATAAACTTAAATAAAGGAGGAAAAAATGAACGCTTTTAAATGTCCGAAATGTGGAAAATTAACAGGTGGAAACGAAAAGTTTTGCATCGAATGTGGCCAGCCACTCAATGTTATTTGCCCTGAATGTGGCGAGACCTGGCGGTTTATGTTCGAGTACAAGTTTTGTCCCGGTTGCGGACATAACATGAAAAAAGGAACTAAACCCATTAACTCATAAACCCATCAACTCATAAACCCATCAACTTATCAACCCATCAACTTATAAACCAAAGAAACAATGAGCAACATAATCGATGTAAAAAAAACTGTCGTTACGTTCCTGAAAGAGAACATTAAATGTTATGATGTAACGGTCATAAAAATCGAGAAAGTACTGGAAAACTGGAATGCCATCGCAGAGGTTTATGAAGACGATTCATTTTTAAAATCAATGAACCTGCCGCCGAAACAAATCCGGTTGTTCTATTCAGTTAAGATGGACGAAAAACTTGAGATCACCTCCTTCGAACGGCTGAATTCCTTTGAGGGAGCGGATAGCGCTGAACAGTAATACCAATGGAAAAAGATCTGATAAATGTTTATTGCATTTCAGACAGTCCTCTTGGAATGGCCCGAAACGTAAAATCCAAGGACTTGAAATCTTTGAAGTTCGATGATTTTTACGTGATCGTGAAATATGTCAAAGGAAGCGAATTCTCCGAAGATAACTTCAAAAGGAATTTGTCCGATATTCAATGGGTTGAAACCAACGCACGAGACCATATCAGGGTGATCGGCCTTATCATGGAATACACCACAGTCATCCCGTTTAAATTTGGCACAATCTATCATACCAAAGCCGGTTTACAAAAATTTATCACCGATTATTCTGTTTCGCTGACCGAAAATTTCCATCATATCCGGGGAAAGGAAGAATGGGCTGTGAAGGTTTATTGTGACCGTAAAGCGCTGTGCGACCAAATTGACCATCTTTGTGAAAAAGCAGCCGATCTGGAAAAACAGATTATGGCAAGTTCTCCTGGGAAAGCATTTCTGTTGGAAAGAAAAAAAATTGACCTGATCGACAATGAAATGGACCGGCTTTGCAAAGATTTCGGACAGAAATATTTTGATGAATTTAAATCGCTGAGCGAATCCACCAGCCTGAGCAACGTGCTCCCGAAAGAATATACCGGGCGCGAGGATACCATGATCCTCAATGCTGCCTTTCTTGTTAGTAAAGATAAAGTGCCTGACTTTAAATGGACCTTCGACACCCTTAGAAAAAAGGATGAAAATTCCGGTTTCATTATTGAGGCAACCGGCCCCTGGCCCCCATTTAGTTTCATCTCCATTAAAGAAAAATTAGATGCACGATAATGTAATCGACCGCTCTAGAGATATTACCATCCTTGAGCTACTCGACAGGGTATTGAACAAAGGAGTGATCCTTACCGGTGATATTGTTATTTCAGTAGCGGATGTCGACCTGGTATATCTGGGCGTAAAGTTAATGTTGAGCTCGGTCGAGACCATGGAGCAGTTAAAATCAGGGAAATCAATCATTGAAAAATGAACTATTAGCAAGTGCAGCCTTATGGAAATTATGATTTATGCCCTGTTGTCCGTTAAAAAAAAACCGGAGAGGTTACATGCACTGTTGGCTGGAATGAATGGTATTGCAGGCGCTGACCTGCATCAATTATCCTTTGATGAAATCACCGCCGTTGTGAGCAACATGAGCAGGGCCAGTCTGATTGCCGATAAATCAACAGCCATGGAATATGCCGCCGTGATCGAAACCCTGTCGAAACATTTTATACTGCTTCCCATGCGATTTGGATCCGTAATGGAATCCAACGAAGCGATCATTCACATGCTGGAAAGAAATTATCATGACATTCAGCAAAACCTTTTAAAAGTTGAAAGAAAATTTGAGTTCGGGTTAAAGGTCTTTTGTGATTCAGAAAAATTAATGGCTGAACTGAGGGAAAAATCAGAAGCCGTGTCCAAAACTCAAAGGACAACTGTTGCGGAAATCAAAAATTCTGCATCAAGAATTTGGGTGAATAAAAAACTTAAAGAGCACAGGCTGGAGGAATTACTTGTAACCTATGTTGATTCAGTCATTGCAGAGATTACAGGGCAACTTGACCGGTTGAAGACGATCAGTAAAATCAAAAAAATGGTAACGCCGACTACGATCATTGATGGTGTTTTCCTGCTTGATAAGGCGCTGAAAGATGAATTGATTCATGCAGTGGGTGATTTACAAAACAAATTTCCCGGGTTAAACTTTATCCTGACCGGGCCATGGCCACCCTATAATTTTGTTGATTTCACGGTAAAATAATGAGACTGCACCTATGAGTGAAAATAAAATACTTTTTAACACCGGATCATTTGATGGGATTTCGGAGGAGATCGGAAAGCTGACAACCAATGCTGAAGAATCCAGGCTCAAACTCACGCCCGACAATGCAGATTCAGGGCTGGCAAAGCTGGTGCTCACCCTGGTTGAACTCATCCGGAAATTAGTGGAAAAGCAGGCCATGCGAAGAGTTGATGGCGGATCATTAACGGATGATGAGATTGAACGGCTTGGTGAAACCCTGATGAAACTGGAGATGAAAATGGAAGAGCTGAAAAAGCACTTTAACCTGACCGACAGGGATTTGAATATTAATCTGGGGCCTTTGGGAGATTTGATGTAATTGTCACCTAATATCAACCGATGATAAATCTTCGCATCTTTCTTCTTTCAGTATTGATATGCCTTCCTGGTTGTCATTTATACGCGCAAATACAGAAGCCACCTGCATTGGCGCTGCCCAGGCTGAAGGTTGACAACTGGCAGATGGATCAGGGCCTGCCTGTGAATTCCATTATGACTGTTGCCCAAACAGCTGATGGATGGTTGTTTTTTGGGACAGAAGAAGGGATGGTCAGATTTGACGGTAACAGCTTTTTCCTGATGAATAAATCAAACATCCCGGGTTTGACCGTGAATTTTGTCAGTACACTTTTAGGAGGCCGCGATACAAGCCTGTGGATCGGAACCGAAGGCGACGGCCTGATCAGGTACAAGAACAACAGGTTTATTAAGTACAACAAATCGAATGGATTATCAGATAACCGCATATTCACCTTGTGTGAGGATTCAGATGGTGGATTGTGGGTCGGAACATCGGGAGGTGGTCTGAATTATTTGAAAAATAGTAACTATTCACCCCCTTTTTTTTAAATCCAAGGGTTATTAACAATTTTCAGGGTTGTTTTACTATTTCGTTTATAAATCTAAACGATATTAACCGTTTCCGGTTGATTGATTGTTTGTAAGATAGCTGATTTTACTATTGTTTTCATTTATTTCTGATGTTACTTTGCAACAAATCAAAGTATTGTTGTGAATCCATTTCAGAAGATAGATCCTCGTGACAAAGAAATCGAAGAACTTCGTAAGGAGAACCAACAATTCAAAGAAATTATTCAAACTCTTATCGTGAGAATATCTTCGCTTGAAGAACGTCTTTCCCGATATGAAAATCCCAAAAACAGCCGCAATAGTTCGATTCCTCCCAGCCATGATTACAGCCGGATTCCAAAGACACGAAGCCTTAGGGAACCCAGTGGTAAAAAACCGGGAGGCCAGCCGGGCCATGAAGGAACCACACTTGAAATGGTTGAAAAACCGGATGAGGTTATTGAACATATTCCTCAATTTTGTACCTGTTGTGGTCGTGATATAAGCCTTGTTCATGCAGAGTTGGTTGAACGTCGTCAGGAAGTTATTCTTCCGGTAATACAGCCGATTTATGTCGAACATCAAGCATTTCAAAAAACATGCACCTGTGGGAATACGGTGGTTGCTGATTTCCCCGATGGCATAACTCCCGGCATCAGCTACGGAGAAAACGTTGAAAACCTTGCCGCTTACATGAGTGCCCGTCAGTTTGTACCCTTTCATCGGCTGGCCGAAATGTTCCGGTATGTGTTTAATATGCCTATCAGTGAAGGGTCATTGGTGAAGGTAATTAATCGGGTTGCCCAGAAAGCCATTCCCGCTTATGAACTCATCCGTAATCGTGTGAAAATGGCTGATGTTAATGGCGGAGATGAAACCGGAATGAAAATCAACGGGAAGAAAGGTTGGTTTTGGACGATGCAAGGAAACCTTTTCACCTTCATTATTGCTTCGCTCAACAGAGGTGCACAAACTCTTTACCAACATTTTCCCAATGGGTTCGCATTTTCTGTCCTTGTACACGATTGCTGGAGATGTTACTTTAAAGTTGCTGCTGTTGCCCATCAAATCTGCTTGGCCCATTTACTGCGCGAATTCAATCATATAAACGAATGCTACAAACTTAAATGGGCAACAGACTTTAAACAGCTTTTGGTTGAAACCATTGCATATAAAAAGACACTCCTCCCGGCGGATTATCACAAAACATTAAATCAAAGAACGGAATTTGAAAAACGCCTTACCAAATTACTTGAAGAACCCATTCAGAAAAAACATCCATTAGCAATTAGCCTTCAAAATCGGTTAGTTAAATATCGAAAACATATCTTTACTTTCTTGTATTATCATCAAGTCCCACCAGATAACAATGGTTCAGAACGAGCTATCCGCAATGTCAAAGTGAAACAAAAAATATCCGGCCAGTTCAAGTCTTTCACTGGCGCCGAATCTTTTGCAATCCTGCGATCGATAATTGATACTGCGATTAAAAATAATCTGAATCCTTTGCATTCTCTCTCCCAAATTAATGCCCTACATTTGTAGGGGGTGAATAGTTAC
>CAIWTA010000014.1 GCA_903915465.1 uncultured Bacteroidales bacterium
CTTTTCTTTGGTACTTTCTTTTGGTGGAAGCAAAAGAAAGTACAGTAAAGGAAGATAATTTTATTAAGAATTGAAATTGTCGTAATGAAATTTTTAAACAGTCTCTTAGATGGATGAGAATTTTTCCGGGGAGATCAACGATGGAAAGAATGAAACAGGAGTCTATTTCTATCAATTGAAATAAGCAGCAAATAGAGAACGCGGCAATGAAATATTCATTTTAATCTTGACATCAATGAGATTTTATTGTAAGTTTGGCTGAAAAAAATTGAATATATGCAAAAAATTATACTGGTTACCCTGGTCTTACTACCGTTTTTTCTTTTTGCCCAAAAGACCCCAAAAAAATGTACCATTGATGATTTCACTGGAACAAACAGAAAAATGTCTAAAACAACCATTGTGGCATCAAAAAGTATGGAAACTTTTGCTGATTTGCCTGCTTTTATAAGTACATTGCCAGATGACAAATCCATGACCACACGGAAACCGCCTATCTCCAACAATCCTTATTTTTTAAGAGTTGCAGAGGAGGAGCGAAACATAAAAATAAAGGAAGCATATATTTTTGCCATTACCCGTCAGGCAGATAATGATTTTCTTCTCCTTCTTGGAAGTGAACAGGATTACCGCAAAGCCGTCTTTTTTAATGTTGAAGTTTCAGGATTGCCTGAATCTTCGAGAGACTCTTATGCGACCTTGAATATGGTCAGGACAAAGGTTAAAAATCAATTCGGGAATGTTTGTGGAAAGACTTTACTCCTCATGGACAATCCTGTGACGGTTAGTGTGGCTGGTTCACTTTTTTTCGATATAGAAGGAAAACCCGGGAAGACCGGACCAAAAAAACTCAGGACGACCACTGCCTGGGAAATCCACCCGGTAACGGAAATTATTTTCAAATAACGGGGATTTCCATCCTCTTTTTTCAGACTGCTGGGTCAAGCCCTCAGAAAGGGAGGTCATCCTCCACATTGACCGCTAAATCGCCTGAAGCCGGGATGTTTGATTCAGGATCGTTCTCTGATTTATTCCCTGCAATATTTTCGGGTCTGGAGATTTTCCATGCTTTGGCATCTGTATACCATTTCCCGTTGTATTCACGGCTTTCCAGGTCAAAAAAGACAGTAACCGTTTCGCCGGAATTCAGCTTGAATTGATCTATCTTTTCTCCCCAGACCGAAAAGTTAATCTTTCGCGAAACCTGTCCGTCCGTTTCCAGGATGAAATCCTGCTTTTTCCATTGACCATTTCTCCCTTCCCCTGTCTGAAGAGGCAATACCAGACTTACTTTCCCTTGTATTTCCATGTGTTTAAATACGTATAAATTGACAACTATTTACCCAATTAACAGATGTGCAAATTTAGCGGAAATTTAGTGGGAAATTCAGATCACTTTTTAATTACATTGATCGTTATTTTATTCAAAAACCTCGCCTCCATCGTTCGCAAGTCTTCATAGCCTTTCATTGTTGATGATTTCCAGTCAATTTGCTTCAAGGCAAGAAAAACATATTCAGGGAAATTTTTTCCGGCTTCGGTAAAAGTGATTTTTGCCTTTCTCAAAGGGCAATCCGGACAAATGTGGCGAAGAGAATTTTGTTCTTTATCAGTGAATTTAATAAATTCGATCGTACGTATCTGTTCAAAAGGAAGTAATTCTTGTTTCAGGTTCTTATTGTATTCCCTGGTTGTCGGCAAATTAGTAAAGTAAGAGACGGCAGTTTCACAAATCGGGTTATTCAGATAAGAATATTCAATAGACCTGTTTTTTTCATAAATAATGATGCCATAAAAATCTGTTGGTTTATATTCCTGCGCTGTAATAACGAATGGCAGCAGCAAAAGCAGTGTCAAAGAGTTCATTTTTTTCATATTTTTTTTCTTTACAACTGATGCACTATGAACACTAAGAAAAACTCAGGGTCTGTGGTTTTAAATGAATAAACTTGTTCAGAACGATTGATTTTGAATAAAGTAAAAAGAATAAAAATCGATAATTCATTCTAATTGCCATTTTCGTTGATCAGGTCGCCCCGGAGAATCAGAGATCCATCATTGACAAAGGTGGCCAAACTCCGGATTGTCAGGTTTCCTTTGATCTCAAAGTTCCGGCTGGAAGGGATAGTTGCGGATGCATTGGCATTTATTGTCAGGTTCCGGCAAAAAAGTCCCTCCATGTTGACAACCGGATACCGGGCTGTTGAAACCTGCGGAATAACGACATCCTGCACGGCTGTTGGGATTGCCCGCGGGGTCCAGTTCCAGGGATTATTCCAGTCTGTGGAAGCACCCCCTGTCCAGGTTATTGTACTCGTGTACAAAGAATCGATCAGGATAGTATTGAGCGTCTTTGTATTATAGTTTAGCGTTGTCCAGACAGGTCTGACTATATTATTATGTGCAGAGATATTGGTATAATCCCCAAAAAACACTCCGGAGTTCGGTAAAAACGGGGTATCGCTGATCCTGATATTTTCAAAGGTATTCCCTGCGTCTTTTGAAACAGCCAGGTAGACATCTGTATTGTTATCAGTATAATTTCTCCGGTCATAAAAAACTATATAAATGTACCCGGTAACCTGGTCAACGCTCATCCATGTAAAAAACTGTTGTTTTCCTGCAGGATCATCGTTCACTCTTTTTAACGCAGACCATGTATTTCCACCATCCGTGGACTTTTTAAACCAGACATCTGTATCAGTAAGGCCATTTCGCTGATCTGACCAGTTAATATAAATATTCCCTCTGAAAGGGCCGTTGCTGACATCGCAACATGTTATCGGGA
The DNA here is from genome assembly GCA_903915465.1 of uncultured Bacteroidales bacterium. Classification (GTDB taxonomy): domain Bacteria; phylum Bacteroidota; class Bacteroidia; order Bacteroidales; family FEN-979; genus FEN-979. Next base: position 2,789 of record CAIWTA010000014.1, read on the forward strand.
GGCCATTTGATCTGTCAACTCCGGGAATTGAATAGTCCCAACCTCCGGGGATGAGTGACACAAAGATATTTGTATCCACCCAGGTAGTTCCTTCATCTAAGGAACGATTAAATATAAGTCCAAGTGGACCTGCCCAGGAGACATAAATCTGACCTTGGGGGCCAACAGCAGGCACTGCACCCTCTACGGTATTATCACTATCAATACAATCCCCTGCTCTTTTACAGATCCGCTTAGGTGTGCTCCATGTCAAACCTGAATCTGTTGACTTTGAGAATAGAATTATACTACTGTCAGCAGGAATTGAAACATTATAATCATCAAACTCCGTCCAGGTTGAATAAATATGGTTATTGGAACGGTTAACAGCAGCCCATGCTTTATCCTGCCGATGAGGCGAAGTGTTCAATCCCATGTAAGTGCCGCTACTCCAGGTTTGGCCGTTGTCTGTGGATTTCTGGCAGATGATGCGGTCGATCCACCATCCCGGGTACCCCGGATAAGAAAGATGAAGGTAATACCAGGAGCTGTTTGTGTCAACTATTATTACGGGATCTCCCCAAACTCCCCAGGGGCTGGAAAGTGTTCCATGAGTCCAGGTTACTCCACCATTACTTGAAGAATAATAATCATTGATAATAGACCCGGCTATAATTTGGTTTGTGTTTTTCGGGTTAACGCAGATTGAAGGTTCATTAATCCAACTCCCGGATCCGGTATAGATCTGGACAACCGGGAAACGTGTTTGTGCAGCCAGAGAGAAACACAACAAACTCAGGCTTAGAAGAAATATTGTCTTTTTCACGCGATAGCTATATTGTATGTAACTTACAAAGGTAACTATTTATTTTAATATAAAAAAGAGAACTCCGGTATCGGCGTCAGATTTTGTTTATCAAACAGGCAACTATATGGGCACAAATCTAGCATCATAAGAAGCAATAGCCACCTTTTTATTAAAACATATTTCAGGATTGGCAAAGAAATTTTACAGCTTATTTTCTTCACTATTAAAGTTGATAATATCCTGAAAATTCAAGAGGAAAGAAGGATAATTTTTTGTATATTTGCATGCTAAAAACCAGGGAAAATGCAGAAGGGAAATACCCTTTTCTGGACTATGGAAAAATCGCTACGCTTCGTTTTTATTCTCTTTTTTGGATTCAGCATAATTCCTTTGTTTGCGCAGGTATCTCCTGCAAAAACAAAGGGTGGAGCCGTTCAGGCAACCAGATCAGGTATGGACAAGACCCAGCGTGTTCTTCCTAAAGCGACTCACCCGAAAAATAAGAAAAAGTCCAAAACCCCATCAGCGATTCC
>CAIWTA010000015.1 GCA_903915465.1 uncultured Bacteroidales bacterium
GTTACAAATCTTGCACAATCCTGCATTTGTCTAATCCAATGATATGGCGAGATAGTGGGATTGAATGCGAGTATAATTCTGCCAGTAGTTCTGATAGATAACTGAAAATAGCTTTCTTCATCAATTTCACTAGCTTCATCAATAAATAGTATATCAGATTTAATACCACGTAACTTATCAGCATCATCAGTAGAGAGGAATTTCATCTTTGATCGCAGAAGCCTGAACGCCTCGGCTGCAGATGAATCAGGCTCATCGAGTACCATTGGCCTGCTTTTGGGATGGCAACGGGGTATATAGCCTGTGACTGGCAAATCGGTAATTTTGTTTATCTCCCCGACCTCATTTATTTTCACGTCTAATAATGAGGCAAGAAAAAGCCAGAGAAGAGGGATACTGATCCCAACAAAAAGTGCAAAGAAATAAATCATCTCCTTTTTTGGCCAGACAGGAGAATTTTCTGTTTCAGGGTAATCGATTATTTCATTATCGGCTACATTTGATGCCTTTTGCATCTGGGCGACAGCTCTCTTTTCGAGAAGAAAGGTATAGAGCTCGTCATTCAGTTTGTACTTTCTTTCAATTCCCAACAACTCCCTTTCTGTTCCAGGTAAGGCTGTGGCACGACTATTAATTGCTTTGACTTGTTCCTGATTTTCCTTGATTGACAACGTATTAGCTCTTATTACTCCTTTAAGGATCTCTTTGAGTGCCTCCTTTATATTCTTAACTTTTGTGCTAAGCTGACCTTGAAGCGGATTTTTATCGCCCATGCTCTTGCTCGAAAGCTGGGCCTGAGCTTCCTGCAAATCAGCAACCAGCTTTGTAAGGCCGGCATCTGTAATACCCATGGTTGCAGGAGAAACAGGCGCTTCACCTGCCTCTTCTTTTGAAAGGTATTCAGAGAGATAGACATAATAGCCCGATTCAATCCCGAGACGGGCCTTCTCATTTTCAAGCTTCATCGCCTGATCAATTATGACCTGTCCTTGTGCAGAGAGATTCATTACTCTGTTCCTTGAACGGAACTGCTGGAGTTTATTCTCGGTGATCAGCAGGGAATCGGATATCCCTGCAAGCTGGTCATCAATAAACTGGATTGTCCTTATGGCTTCATTGTTTTTCTTATCAAGCGATATATTCAGGAAAATATCAGTAAGCTTTGTAAGAAATGTGATGTCAGCCAGCATGTTAGTTCCTTCGAGATTTATTTTTATAATAGATCCTTTTTTTGTGGCAGGCTCTATTTTAAGACGCTTTACATAACTTTCCACAAGTCTCCTCCGGCTATGGATGACAAAATAAATATCCTTTCCCCCGCCACTGGCCAAGATGCTATTTTCGCTGCGATCAATGATAAAATTACCCCCGGGAATTTCAATTTTCACACCAAATACTCCTCTCCTGTGAACTTTAAATCCATCTTCCCCGGCAGCATCTATTTTGAAACTATTGTTATTAAGGCATCTAACTTTAAACACAACATCTTCCGGAATCTTACCTGTTACAATTTTAATTTCCAGGGGATTGAGTGGGAAAAGGGATTTTTTCCTGAATACCCCACCCTGAAAGAACTCCGTATCGAAGGGAAGCTCGTTGAGTGTCCTGTTAATAAGAGTCCTCGATGTCAGAACCATCGTTTGGTTATCTATATTTTTCATGCCCTCCAGAAGACCGAAACCCTCAAGGAGCTGATCATTTCCTGATGCAGAAGGTTTTTTATCCTCTTCTAAAAGCAGGCTGGCTGACTCTCTGTAAACAGGAATAGAAAATTTGATATAGAGGTAAGCCGCAAGAAATACAACAAAAAAAGAGGTTGCAAAGAAGTATTTGTTTGAAATAATCAGGACAAATATCCTTCTCAGGTTTATCATTTCATCGGTGGCAGATGTTTTAACCTATGTCGACCGGTCTTTAAAGTTTTCTTCAGCCATTATATATCAATATGAAGTGGAACATCGGGAAATACTTAAGTTATTGTATTTAATCTATTTCAAAATATTCAGAAACAAAATAAATGTAGTAATGGTGCTAATAATCAATGTGTAAGGAAAGGAATTCATTTGAAAGAATCTCCCTTTTAAAGGCATTACA
>CAIWTA010000016.1 GCA_903915465.1 uncultured Bacteroidales bacterium
AATTATCATTGATAAACTTGGAATTGCGGTCAGAACGGGACATCATTGCGCCATGCCGCTGATGGAATGGTACAAGATTCCAGGAACGGTAAGGGCTTCCTTTGCATTTTATAATACGGAAGAAGAGATTGATCGCCTGGTCGCTGCCATCATCACAGTGAAACAGATGTTCAGCTAATTTTTATTTTTCAAAACTAACTTCAGATGACCATCGCCGAAAAAGAATCCCAGATCATTTCAGAATTCGCGCTTTTCGAGGATTGGATGGATAAATACAGCTACCTCATTGAAATTGGGAAGTCGTTGCCCATGATTGACGAACAATTTAAAACAGATCAGTTCCTTATCACCGGATGCCAGTCCAAAGTCTGGTTACATGCCTCTTTCAGAGAAGGAAAAGTGTTTTTCACAGCCGACAGCGATGCTATTATAACCAAAGGAGTTGCCAATTTGCTTATCCGGGTTTTATCAGACCAGACGCCTGAAGAGATTTTAACAGCCAATATGAATTTTATTGATCTCATAGGGCTCAAGGAACATCTTTCTCCGACGCGTTCCAATGGTCTTATTTCCATGATTAAACAGATGAAGCTTTATGCGCTTGCATTTAAAACCAAAATGAAACAGACTTAAAATACTTCTTTCTGGTGCATGTTTATAAGGAATACACCTTATTTACGATTAATCCGATTTACGGTTTACGATTATATTGACGATTTTGGATTTACGATTATTTTATCAAATGCCGTAAAAGGCCAACTTTATTCAGGCATGGACAATCAGCAACAATTTAATCGTAAATCGTCACTCTTAAAATTCAATCGTAAATCGTAAATCATGTAAATCGTAAATAGTTTAAATTTCGGGTCATTTCATAGAAGCCACGGTTGCCATGATTCCTTCTTCATATGTTGTAGACCGGAAGGAAAAAGCCTTATCAAATTTTGTGCTGTCGAAGAGATAAGCAGAATCATTCTGGTACAACATTTCCATGGTTTCTTTGATGATGCCATTTGTCAGCCCGGCCATCCGGATCATCCATTTAGAAAGGATCATTGTTTTCGGAGCTAAATTAAACGCACTTGCAGCAAGATTAATAAATTCTCTCCCGGTTAGTACAATTTTATCTGAAGGCAAATGCCAGACCTGGCTGTAGGCAGATGGTGTATTTCCAAGTAACGCCGTTGCCTTTCCGGCATCAGGTGTGTATGTAAAAGAGTGTTTGAACTTGTCAGAGATCATCCATTGAGCCTTTTTTCCGTTTTTCAGATTTTCAAAGACCATCATATTCACGAAACTGTTCTTTACGTTCGGACCATAAAAATCAGCAGCTCTGACAATCATTCCTGTCAAGTTTCCTTGTTTGATTTGCTCCATTATCATATCGGCAATCTCGACCCTGACCAGTCCTTTCCTGCTTAAAGCACGGTAAGGAGTTTCTTCTGTCATCCATCCTTCCACATGGCCATAAGCATAGACATTATCAAAGAAAACCAATTTTGAATGATGCTTCCGGCAGGCGTCAAGCACATTCTGCATGATCAGCGGCCATTGATTTTGCCATACCTTGTGGTCGTATTTCAATCCGGCAGTAAGATACACAACTTCTGAGTCTTTCACCGCATTCACTACTTGTCGGCCATCAGTGAGATCGGCGGTAATCAGTTCGTCCTTCGGATTGACTAACTTAGGATCCCGGCTTACCAGCCTGATCTTTTCGGTGAACTGACCAAGGTTTTTTGCTAATTCTGTCCCGATAATTCCTGTTGAACCGAGGATTGTTTGCATAATGATGCTTTGTTAAGTAAGGGTTGATATTGCAGTTGAATGGATGATCTGGTGGTCTTTCGAAATCAAATGTACAAATTTTTTTGAAATTGAATTTGGATTTTCAAACTGTTCACTGTTGGTTATTGGTGTTCACTTCCACAGTATTCACTTTCCCGCTCGGCAGGCGCGCGTCTGTTTGGCGGTAGATAAATTTGCCACGTCTCACGATCTTCCCGGATCCCGGATCTCAGATCTCAGATCTCGGATCTCAGATCTCGAATCTCTCTAAATTTGTGGTTTAATTTAATTAGTAGTATATTCGGTGAAAATATGTGGTTTGATAACAAAACTTCATTCAAGAAATTCACATTAACATTAAACTGACATGAAAACTAAAATCAGAGCATGGATTTACCCATTGATAGCAATGGGGTTTATTGTGATGTTTAACAATGGCTGCAAGAAAAGTGATGATGCTGTTAATCCTACGGTCATCCGGGGTTATACCACGCTTGACAAAACGATCGTTCCCAATGTCATTTCTCCTTTTCCTCCTCAGATTTATGTCTACGAAATTCCGAAATATCCGCTATATGGATATGGCGGCTGGCAATACGGCCCAGGAGTGCCCTGTCAAAAGAGACTTGATCTTATGCCGGCAGGATATTCGGACGAATCTGTTGCAAAAGCTGCAAACCTGTTGAGTTTCTTTACCATGTCCGATATTCATCTCAGCGACAAGGAAACACCTACCCAGGCCATTTATTCCGGATACAAAAATGTCAATGTTTCATGCTATTCGGGAAGTATGCTTTTGACGACCCAGGTTCTCAACGCGGCTGTGCAAACGATCAATGTCCTTCACAAACAAAAGAAGTTTGATTTCGGCATCTCACTTGGTGATGACTGCAACAACACCCAGTACAACGAATTAAGGTGGTTTATCGACGTTCTTGACGGCAAGCTCATAAACCCCGACTCAGGAACGAAGGATGATCCGATCCCCGGGCCGGGTAATGATTACCAGGACGAATTTCAGGCTGAAGGGCTTGACAAGTCGATTTCATGGTATCAGGCACTGGGCAACCACGATCATTTCTGGATGGGCGCTTATGCTGCGAATGATTACATCCGCAACAGTTATACCGGGTTGGATATTGTCAACCAGGCCGATCCACAACAAGGTGACTTAAATGCAAGGGGTTTTTACATGGGCTCCATCGATGGAAGGACACCTTTAGGTAATGTTATCGGTGCAGGTGCTACCGCTTTATTCCCAACTCCTCCTCAGGTGCTTGCAGCCGATCCGAACCGACGTTCGCTGTGGAGAGACGAATGGATAAGCGAATTTTTCAGCACCTCGTCAAGCCCGGTCGGCCACGGATTCAGCCAAAGCAACGTAACCACGGGATTCGCCTGCTACACGTTCGAACCAAAGGCGGACATCCCTATCAGGGTCATCGTACTCGACGACACCCAGCAGAACAGTGATCCCAGTACAACCAACTATGCACACAGTTCTATTGATGTGGCGCGTTTAAACTGGCTTATCAGTGAACTTAAAAAGGGTCAGGATGAAGGTAAACTTATGATTATAGCAGCTCATATACCCATTGGAATCGGAAAAGGATTGTGGAATCCCAACGCTCTCATTACAGAAGACCAGGTGCTCGACACGCTACATTACTACCCGAATCTCATCCTGTGGATATCCGGACACCGCCATATTAATACAGTTACAGTTCAGCCATCACCTGATCCGACTCATCCGGAACTCGGTTTCTGGGAAGTTGAAACCGCTTCATTGAAGGATTTTCCTCAGATGTTCCGCACGTTCGATATCGTCCGAAACAGCGACAATACCATTTCAATTTTTGCCACCGATGTTGATCCCATAGCCAACCCCGGATCCTTGCCCGCGCTGTCGCGTTATTATGCCATCGCATCGTATCAGTTATACAACTACCAGGTCCCTGACATGCCTTCCGGAGCCTACAATGCAGAACTTGTGAAACAATTGACGCCGAAAATGCAGGATAAAATAAAGGGCTACGGAACGCCGGTAAGCAAGTAGCTGTTTTCATAGTTGATTCCATGAAAAACTCTTTGATTGCGCATTTCAGATCTCGGATCTCGGATCTGGTTTCACTTGTGTATAAATGAGGTTATTTGTATGTTTGGTATATGCAAAAGGGCCGTTGAGACCAACCAGTGGATCTATAAAAAAGAAGACATGGAGGTTTTGATAAATTTAGGCGGAGAATTGCTAAGAAATATTACTGAATAATCCAAAAAAATGAAACAGATATTTTTGGTCATCTGCGTATTTGTTTTCTTTCTGCTCGCCTGCAGCAGGCCGCAAAAGCCGGAAAGTACAAATCCAAATTCACCCAAAGTTGTGGAAGCCAAAGGCTATGTTGTGTCAAAAGACAGCATGGCTGAACCCAAAGTGGTGTTGGCCGGGAAACCTACAGTCATAAAAGCCGGGAAACCTGAAGTAGTGTCAACCAACACCAATGTTGTTCCAGCAGGGCTGCCAAAAGTGGTGATGGCAGGCAAACCTGAAATATTCATTCCTGGGAAAGACAGTTTTTTACTTCCAAAAACATTGCCTGCCATTGATAGTCCTTATGTTGCAGGTATCCCTGAAATGGTACTGGCAAAAGACGCTTACATCAAAGACAACAACCCGCAAAACTTCAGTTCGTTTACCAAACTTCAGGGCTTAAAACACAACAACATCTTTTGCATCATGCAGGACAACAATGGTAACCTTTGGTTCGGCACAGGAGGCGGTGGCGCTTGTCGTTATGACGGGAAATACGTTACGCATTTTACCGAAAAGGAAGGCATGAGCAATACTATGATACAAAGTATCATACAAGATAAGAGCGGAAATCTCTGGTTCGGTATGTGGAATGACGGAGTGTTTCGTTACGATGGTAAAAATTTTACACATTTCACCGAAAGAGAAGGGCTGAGCAATAACACGATTTTTAGTTTGTTTCAGGATAAAGACGGAAACATCTGGATCGGCACAGTGAATGGAAGTATAAGTAAATATGATGGCAAATCCTTTACGCAGTTTATTATTATCCGCGATCAGCACAATCAGAATCAAAACCCGGTTACATCGATCGTACAAGATAAAAGCGGAAATCTTTGGTTTGGTACTTTACGACATGGCGTTTACTGTTATAACGGGAAAACCTTTTCGCATTTTACTATAAAAGAAGGGTTGAGCAGCAATGCAGTCTACTCGATGCTGATAGATAAAAACGAAAACATTTGGTTCGGCACGGTTGATGGCGGTGCATGTTGTTATGACGGGAGAAACTTTACACATTTTACCAAAAAAGAAGGACTGAGTAATTATCCTGTACTTGGGATTATTGAGGATAAAAGCGGAAATCCTTGGTTTGGAACGGATGGTGGCGGAGTGATCTGTTATGACGGTAAATCGTTTATCCATTTTACCGATAAAGAAGGGTTGGGCAATAATTCTGTGTACAGCCTTTTTCAGGACAGAAGCGGAAATATATGGATTGGAGGGAATGGTAGCGGGGTGATCCGTTATAACGGCAGGATATTTACCCATTTTACCGAAAAAGAAGGCTTGAGTGATAAACGAGTTTTAGATATCATACAAGAAAAAAACGGGAAACTTTGGTTTGGCACGTGGAAAGGGGGTGTGAACCGTTATGATGGCAAATCCTTTACCCGGTTTACCAAAAAAGAAGGTCTGAGTGATCAATTAATTTCTTGTATTCTACAGGATAAAAGCGGAAACATCTGGTTCGGCACCTGGGGCAATGGAGTATTTTGTTACGATGGGAAATTCTTTTTGCATTATACTGAAAAAGAAGGGTTGGCACAAAACTTTGTGATGAGCATCATCGAGGATAAAAGCGGAAACCTTTGGTTTGGCTCGGATGGCGGCGGAGAAAGCCGGTATGACGGTAAATCCTTCACATATTTTGGTATAAAAGAAGGACTAAGCAGTGATGGTATGCAGTGTGCTTTTCAAGATAAAAGCGGTAACCTTTGGTTTGGCACTGCGAATGGTGGCGTGAACCGGTATGACGGTAAATTTTTTACGCAGTTTACCAAAAAAGAAGGACTGAGCAATAATTGGGTTAGTTGTATTTTACAGGACAAAAGCGGTAACTTATGGTTCGGCACAAGGGGCGGCGGTGTGTGTCGTTATGACGGTAAATCTTTTATCTGTTTTACCGAAAAGGAAGGCCTGTGCAGTAATGTTGTAAATGGCATCCTGCAGGATAAAAGAGGAACCCTTTGGTTCGGTACTCCATTCGGACTTAGTAAATTATCAGATGACTATATGATAAGGTTGGCAAAAACTTCTGAAAATGGCAATACCGATCCTCCGGTTTTATTCAAAAATTACACCTACGAAGATGGATTTTTAGGAATTGGCTGCTTTGCAAGGGCTATATGCGAAGACAATAACGGTACGATCTGGATAGGCACGAACGACCGGCTTACTGCATACCACCCCGATGGGGATGAGCCGGATACTCTGGCGCCAAACATACAGATAACGGGCCTTCAATTATTTAACGAAAACATCGCCTGGCTTGATTTGTATAAGAAAAAAGATACCAGTTTGGTTTTAGGCAATGGAGTGAGCATCAGCAATGTTAAATTCGATAGTCTTTCAAAGTGGTATTCCTTACCGGAGAATCTCAGCCTGGCTTACGACAATAATTACGTTACGTTTAATTTTATAGGCATCACCCAAAAACAAAGTAATAAAGTAAAATACAGATACAAACTGGAAGGGTTGGATGAACACTGGAGCGCAATGACCACCCGTACAGAAGCCCCTTATGGCAACATTCCCTATGGCGCCTATACTTTTAGAGTGAAAGCAATGAACAGTGAAGGTTATTGGAGCAGGGAATTCAAGTATTCCTTCACCATCCGCCCTCCCTGGTGGAAGACCTGGTGGGCGTACACAGGTTATATTCTGCTGATCATGGCAGCGATGTGGGCAGTCATCTATTCTATCATTGAATACCAGCGGAAAAAAATCAGGCTGATCGTGAATGAACGGAACCGGATCGCCAGGGAACTGCATGATGACATCGGGGCTGAGCTTAACCGGATTACGTTGGTCAGTCAGTTCTTGCATAAAAAAACGATTATGGACGGAGACATGCAGGAAAAACTTCGCTATATTTCTGAAGCAGGTAAAAAGGTATTGGGAAGTATCGGTGAAATCATCTGGACCATGAACCCTCAAAAAGATAACCTGGACAGTCTGCTTGCTTACATCCGGAGGTTTGTTACAGAATATCTCGAAACAAACGGGATCGATGTAAATATTGAATTCCCTGATGAAATCCCTGCAAATGAAGTCAGCGATGAATACCGCCGGAATCTTTTCTTAGTTGTCAAGGAGGCCATAGCCAATATTTCGAAGTATTCAAAAGCAACCACTGTGCGGCTTTCCATGAATATCAGGGACAGACTGGCGGATTTTGAAATTTCTGATAATGGAATTGGCTTCTCTGTTAAAGAAAAACAGGAATGGGGAAACGGGCTCAGGAATATGAACCAGCGGATGAAAGATATCGGGGGTAATTTTCATATCAGCTCTGATATAAACCAGGGTACCCTGATCAGGCTGACATTTCCAGTGCGTTGAACCACCTCATCCCGCGGAAGGGGTGGAGGTAAGTAAAAATACGACTTTAGTCTTATTGACTTGTTCCTTTTTTTACCAGATTTTTGCTTTATGATCTCTATCGCAATTATTGAAGATGATAAAGTTACCAGGGAAAGCCTGAAAACCCTTATCCAAACCACAGAAGGTTTTGAATGTGCCGGATCTTTTGAGGATGCAGAATCCGGACGTGAATTTCTTATTGCCAATCCTGCCGATATTGTTTTAATGGATATTCACCTCCCCGTGATGGATGGGATTGAATGTGTGAGGCTGTTGAAACCTGTTCACCCTGAAATGCAGTTTATCATGTGCACCATATTCCGGGATGATGAATCGGTTTTCAATGCCTTGAAGGCAGGAGCAACAGGATACCTGCTGAAAAATGACGATCCCGGGAAAATTATTGACGCCATCCGCGAACTTCACGCCGGGGGATCGCCGATGACCCCGCAAATTGCCAGGCGCGTGATGGAATCCTTCAAAACACCTGCCGTTAATGATGACACCCACCTGCTGACCAAAAGGGAAACCGAAATGCTGGGCCTTCTTGCAAAAGGCTTACGATATAAGGAAATCGCCGATAAACTTTTCTTAAGCGCCGGAACTGTGCGGACGCACATTTATAACATCTATCAGAAACTCCATGTACAATCGCGTATTGATGCAGTAAACAAGGTCTTCGGGGGGAAGGGCTAATCCACGCTTGGCAAAAGCATGTTCTTAAATGAATTTTTCTATCTCCTTTCCGGTAATTATTTCAGCTCTGTTGACCGGATAATTTGCCCGGAAGAAATCGAATGATTTCTGTTTCCCGGACTTGTTCCATTTGAATTCGAAAATGTCGAAAAGTCCGCCTGATTCTTCAACCAGATCAATCTCTTTACGGTCGTGGGTGCGCCAGAAATACATGTTCACAAACCGTCGCCGGTAATGGTTATATTTTACCCGCTCACTGATCATGAAATTTTCCCATAATGCGCCTGTGTCAGTGCGGCTGTTGAGTGAATTGAAGTTGGATATCAGTGCATTACGGATACCATTGTCGTAAAAGTATATCTTCCTGCTGCTGGATATTTCATTCCGGAGGTTTCTGCTGAGGGGGGAAAGCCTGAAAATAATAAATGCCTTTTCCAGTAATCCGATATATGTCATAATCGTGTTCTTGTCTACCTGCAGCAGATTGGCAAGTTCGTTGTACGATACTTCATGCCCGATCTGCAACGCGAGTGCCCGCAGTAATTGTTCCAGCAGATCCGGCCTGCGTATCCCTTTATATGCCAGCAGGTCTTTGTATAAATAACTCCCGGCAAGGTTATTCAGGATATCCATTTCCCTCCCTGGTTTCATGATGAGATCAGGATACATTCCAAAAATCATTCGTTGCTCAACCTCCTGCATCCGCTCTGCCATATTGTATTTTCCAGATAGCTCATTCCATGAAACCGGGTAAAGAAAGTATTCCCATTTTCTTCCTGTTAACGGTTCGCTGATCTCATTTGCAAGCTCAAGAGAACTTGATCCGGTAATGATCATCTGGACATCCGGGATCTGATCGGTCACTAACTTGACCTTTATTCCGATATTTTTTATTCGTTGGGCTTCATCGAGGACCAGGATCTTGTTTTCGCCTATAATTTGTCTCCATCTCATCGTGGAGACATCCTCCAGGAGCATTTTTACTGCAGGTTCATCGCAATTCAGGAACAGGGAAGCAAGTTTTAATTCGTCCAGCAATGCCTTTACCAATGTAGTTTTACCGGTTTGCCTGGCACCCAGGACAATAATGGCTTTCCCTTCAAACAAACGCTCGCGGATAATGGATAATAGTTCTCTTTTAATCATAATTCAGGGAATTAATTCACCAAATTTAATAAAATTCAGCGAATATGATCCTTAAACTTATATTTTATCAAGAGAGGCACTACGCATCTGAAAAATACGACTAAAGTCGTATTGACATGTCGTTTTTTTGGTTATACTTTTACAGCAAAACATTAATACCAGTAACCATGAAAAAATTCTATCTGTTGTCAGCTCTGTTTTTTAGCTTATTCAACGGTTTTAGCCAAACCCCGATCACCCTGACATTCCAGGCGAAAGATTCACTAAGCCAGAATGCTTTGGCCATAGACAGTGTCAATGTGAAAAACCTGGCCGAAAACTGCGACACCACCCTGTACGACGCAGTTTCTGTTCTGAATATTGTTGCATTATGGCCCGTGGGAATTACAGATCCGGGATCTGGGAGTCCGGGATCCTTTGTAGTGATGCAAAATGTTCCAAACCCTTTCCGGGGATCAACCCTGGTGAGGATTTACCTGAAGAATGACGGGGAACTGAACCTCGCAGTTTATGACAACCAGGGTAAAAACCTTTCACAATATCACAATGCTTTTCAAAAAGGCTGGCACTTGTTTGGAATTTCAACAAACAGTTCTCAGCTTTTATTTTTGAAGGTGTCTGACAATAATACCGCAAAAACGATCAAGCTTCT
>CAIWTA010000017.1 GCA_903915465.1 uncultured Bacteroidales bacterium
AATATCCCGGAGATTTGAAAAAATCACAGAAATAAAATAGAAAACGCTGTTAATTTCAAAGACAAAATTGTTAATATCGATTACTTTTTTAAAACTGATTAGTTACGTTTGATTTTATAATAAGATCTATTTTATTAAAAAGAATGTTTATAACTATTTAATAATCAGTTAGGTGATTAGATAATAATTTGTAACTTTATGATTATTAACCAAATAATTCATAACAGACGCAACCCTATCCAACCAATCTAACCGAAAACCAGTGGAAAGCTGTTGAAAGTATTTTGATCGATAACCGAAAATTCAAACATGATTTAAAAAATTTTTCAATGCAATATTCTATTTCTTAAAAACGGGTTGCCAATTGCGTACGTTACCAACACATTTTGCACCCTGGAATACTGTATATTATTATCACAGACAATGGAAAAACAATAGCTTGATTGAAGAAATTCACGAAATACTTCGGAATATGGTACCTAAAATTGCTGGACATAAAGAATCTCCAGGTGCTGTTTGTATTGATAGTCGATCTGTGAAAACAGCTTGCTCGGGCGGAGTCAGTCGGGGGGTAGATGGCGGAAAGAAAACAGGATATAATAAGCAGACTAAATGGCCGCTTTGATCGACTGATTAAGATATTTGCCGATGGTGGTTATCGAGATGAATTGATAGAAAAAGTAAAACGAACTTTTGCGTTGTTTGAAAGTTACCGAAGGCTCAGTAAAAACTAAGAATATCTGACAGATACAAGTGAAACCATGATTCAATTAGCAATGATTCGGTTAATGCTTAACAGAATTGAAAAATAAAATCAAAACAGTTTCTTAGTATTGTTTTAGCAAATATCGAAACTTTCCTCAAAACAAAAAATGATGTTGTATTGTGAAAAAAAAGGCAACCCCATGAGTTGCCTTAAAACGATTGGCATTAAATGAGATATTAATGTGATATAACCATTTTCCTTGTCAGAGTGTTACCTCCTGCCTTCAAACGGTAATAGTACATGCCTGTTGGGTAAGAAGAACAATCCAGGTCATAACAGTACTTCCCGGCTGATTTGAATTCATTCAAAGGGGTTGCGAGGGTTTTCCCTGCAATGTCAATGATTTCAAGTATGATGGTTTCAGGACGATCAATATCATACATTATTTGTGTTGAATTTGCTGCAGGATTAGGAATGTTCTGAAACAGATAACATCCATTCACTTTTACTGGTTCATTGATTCCTACAACTGTAGTTGCCTGTTTTAGTACAATCTGATTATTGGGATCAAAATAGAACCTGATTGGCTTTTTATTGAAGAGAAAACTATACTGCTGATAGTTGGCATCATTCATTACCCTGAAAGTAGAATCTGATCCATCTTCAAATTGAATTTTTAATTCAAGCAACATACGGAAAAATGCCGGATCCATCTGATCCTGTGTAGTAAAAAAATCGACTTTCCACTGACCGGCACCAAGATTCTGGATATTGTATGTGTTTTTGTAAGAAGGATGATTAGGTTGAAAAATCCAATCGGTGAAATACCAGTCAAAATTTTGGCCGGTGACAGCATTGACTTTCGCATTAAAATCTGAAACGGTGGCGTTGTTAAATCTCAGGTTAGCATCATTAGCATAGCCTTTCATCGTCAGAAAAAATAAAGAATCACCTAAGAGGTAGCGTAACTGATGCAGAGCACAAGCACCTTTTGCATATGTAATCTCATAATTGAACAATGTGTTGTTAGACGGTGTATTTACCGCCCAACCCGGAACCGAAATAGCCCATCCGGGATTATTCTGGAGATAACTTCTTGCATCATTATCAATTGAAGTCTTATAACCGGAATAACCATAACTGTCCTCGATCCAGAATGCTTCAGTCCATGTAGCAAAACCTTCATTTACCCAGATATCTGCCCATGTTGCGCATGTAATTAAATCCCCGAACCATTGATGCGCGTATTCGTGTGAAACCAGGCTTTCGTACCAGCAGTTCGGGCATATACTTGTAAGTGTCTGGTTTTCCATACCACCCCAGACAAACTCATTATTCAATGAGGCAAAACCATTTTTTTGGAACGGATGCTCACAAAAATTTTCAGAATAATAAGTTGTCATATCACCCAGGATTCCTTCAATGTAAGCAACGTAACCTAGCGAATCAGTGGGGTTCCAATAAAACCTCAGCGGAACTGTTACTGAAGGGTTGCTGATTTTATGCCAATATACAATATCCAGGTTATAATTGAGTCTTGCAGTCATCACCATCAGGTAGGTAGAAATCTTATCGCTGCTGACCCAATGATACGTCAGTGTGTCACCATTTATCGATGAATCTGCCAAAGCGCCATTTGATCCGAGCCTGGCAGCAGCAGGAACCTTAACTGTTAGGTCAAGTGTGGCTTTATCTGAAGGTTTATCCCAACAGGGGAACCATTTCCTGGCTCCTTCGGGTTCGCAATCGGTAAATACTGTGCTATCCTGTGCGAAAAATGCGCCATCTTCAACATCCACATGATGATAGCATATTTTGACCTGGACAATTTCACCAGGATTATAACTCCTGTCAAGTTGAATGGTCAGAATATCCCCGAAATGAGTGAAGGAAGTGCCTGCAAGTCTCAAGGAATCAATGATCAAAGAACTATTGACCGCGTTAAGTTGAATGGAATTGAGGGTCGAGTCTACTTTAATGGTGATGGTATTAGTCGCTTGATAATCATGTGGGAAAGGGGGAAAAAAGTTGTTATAGATCTTCAGGTTTATCTTATAATTCTGCACATCATAGGAGTGCAAAGGACCAGAAAGAATTTCTTTTTCCAATCGCGGCAATGTTAATAAAGCAGATTTTCGCTTAGAGCAGAATTCCGCTCCACTCATAGTACTTTTAACCTGCGCTGATCCGAGAGAAACTGTGAATACAGCAAGAATTATAAATAATAATTTTGTTTTCATATAAAGATAGCTTGATTGAATCACAAAGTTACAAAATTCCCCTCATACCAGAAGGCAATAATGTTTAATAAAAACATTTACTTTTGCTTTACAACAATGATTTCTGAAGTCGTCAATCTTTAATTATTCTGACAATTCTTCAATCAAATACAGACGCCAAATTCATGAATAAATACTGGTGGTTTCTTTTTTCCCTGATATTCCTGATCAGTTGTAAACAGCTCAAAGAGACTGAAAAAGGTAAAACTGTCTTCCGCTATAACGAAGCTGCAAATATCACTTCACTGGATCCTGCATATGCCAGGGATCAGGCCAATATCTGGGCAACGCACCAGATCTTTAACGGATTGGTTCAATTAGGTGATATGCTTGAGGTATTGCCTTGCATCGCCAGATCCTGGGACATCTCTCCAGATGGTTGCAAATACACATTTCATCTGCGAAAAGATATTCTCTTCCATGATAGTCCTGCATTTCCTCAGGGGAAAGGCAGAAAAGTTATTGCCAATGATGTTGTTTACAGTTTCTCTCGTATTCCAGATCCTAAAATTGCTTCTCCCGGAGCATGGATCTTTAATTATGTGGATGAAAAAAGCGGCAAGTACAGTTTTGAAGCACTCGATGACTCTACATTTTTTATTCGCTTAAAGCAACCTTTTCCTCCGTTTCTGGGGTTACTTACAACAATGTATTGCTCAGTAGTTCCTGTCGAAGCAATCAACTTTTATAAACAGGATTTTCGAAAAAACCCTGTTGGAACGGGTCCGTTTTGCTTCAAAATGTGGAAAGAAGGAATTAAGATGGTTTTGATCAGGAATCCTCACTATTTTGAAACGGATAATGGAAAGCATTTGCCGTACCTCGATGCTGTTGCAATCACATTCGTGGCCGATAAACAAGCAGCTTTTCTTGAGTTTTTGAAAGGCAGGTTGGATTTTATGTCAGGGATTGATCCAGGCTACAAGGATGAGCTTCTGACCCGGGATGGAAGATTGAATCCGAAATTTAAAGGCAAGTTCCAGCTCATTACTCAACCTTACCTCAATACGGAATATCTTGGATTCCTGATAGAAAAGAAGCATGGCGCAACTAAATTTGATCCTGTATCTGAAAAAAAAATCCGCCAGGCAATCAACTATGCATTTGACCGGCACAAAATGATCAGGTTTTTGCGAAATAACATCGGAACTCCCGGTATTTATGGCATGATCCCGAAAGGAATGCCCGGTTTTGATTCATCTGCTGTTTATTATGATTATAATCCAGAGAAGGCAAAACAGCTGCTCGCTGCAGCAGGATTTTCAGATGGCAAGGGACTTCCCGCAATAACGCTGTCAACAACCTCTGATTACCTTGATATTTGCAAGTATATCCAGCATCAGGTCGGAGAAATCGGAATTGACCTGAAGATTGATGTTTCCCCGCCCGCTGCATTGAAAGAGATGAAAGCCCAAGCTAAATTGGCTTTTTTTCGGGGGTCATGGATTGCCGATTACCCTGATGCTGAAAATTACCTTTCTCTCTTCTATGGTAAAAACTTTTCACCCCAAGGCCCCAATTACACACATTATTTTTGTGATCAATATGATAAGCTTTACGAAAAGTCTATGTTTTGTGTTGCAGATTCTTTAAGATACCAGTATTACAGGCAGATGGAAAAGCTAATGATGGATGAATCTCCGGTGATCGTGCTTTATTATGACCAGGTTTTGCGATTTATTGGAAATGATGTGGAGGGATTAGGGTGTGACTGGATGAATATTCTGACACTTAAAAAAGTCAAAAAGGAACTCTCGTTCCCTACAAAATAACGAGATTCTTCATTATATCTCAATAACCAAACCGTCAGTAGCAAACTTGATGTATTCTGGAAGTTCACGTGAAACTTCTTCGGTAAGTCCCATCTGGTGACTGATATGCGTAAGATAAGCCCGCGTAGGTTTCAACTCATCAAGGATTGCAATAGCACCCTCCAGGTTAAAATGCGAGTAATGTTTCTGTTTTCTTAGTGTATTGATAACTATCACTTTTGAACCGGCAATCTTTTTTTTCTCCTTTTCAGTTATTTCCACAGCATCAGTGATATAAGTGAAATCGTGTATCCGGTAGCCGAAGACATAATGCTCGTTGAAATGGCGGGCTTTAATGGGAATAACGTTCACCCCAGCTGCTTTGAAGTGCCTGTTGCTGATTGCATGTAAATTGATTTCAGGTACTCCTGGATACTTTTCACTTGAAAAAGCGTATCCAAAATCGTTTTTGATCGTTTTTTGTACTTCTATAGTAGCATAAACATCAGTAGAACGTTTCAGGATATAATTGAAAGCCCTTACATCATCTAATCCACCCAGATGATCTTTATGGCCATGAGTGATCAGGATCGCATCGATCGATTGGATTTGCTCACGCAACATTTGCTGACGGAAATCAGGCCCACAATCGATGATAATTTTTTTCTCATCTGTTTCAACCAGGATTGAAGATCGTAAACGCTTATCCCTTGAATCCTGAGACTGGCAGACTCTGCATGTACAAGCTATTACTGGTACACCTTGTGAAGTTCCGGTTCCAAGAAAAGTGATTTTCAAAAGGAAGGATTTCGAAAATAGAGAACAAACAAATTTCAGGCAGAATTATGTGATTTTTGCTTTTCATTGAATTCCTTAATGAGATTTTTTATCGTCTCTTTAACAGAAGTGATAGTGGTTGCCCTGAAAGCATTGGAACCAGCAAATGCGTAACCACCCGTAAAATTCCCTTTAACAGCGTTGATAAGAGCTGTTATTATGCAATAAGGGCTGGAAGAAATATCGCAAGTCTTGATACATTTGAATGGGCATTTCAAAGGAACTTTTTTCCCTTGCCTGACTTTCTCAAGGAAACTATTAGTGATGGCACGGCCAGGCATTCCTACCGGGCTTGTGATAATTTCAATATCTTCCTTCTTTGCATCAAGATAAGACTGTTTGAAAACATCAGATGCATCGCACTCGTTGGTAGTTACGAAAAGTGTTCCCAATTGAACTCCGGAAGCTCCGAGTTTCATAATATTGAAAATATCCTCTCCTGTATAAATACCACCAGCTGCAATTACAGGAATTTTCTGGTGATATTTTTCCTCAAACACCCTGACAGCTTTTACAACCTCTGGTATCAGATGTTCAAGAGAATAATTTTCATCTTCTATTTGCTCAGGTTTGAATCCTAAATGTCCCCCGGCTTTAGGCCCTTCAACAACAATCGCATCCGGTAAATAATGATATTGTAAGTACCACCGCTCACAAATCAACCTTGCTGCGCGGGCAGAAGAGACAATTGGAACCAGTTTTGTCGTGCTGTCAGATTTTAAAAAACCCGGTAACTCTAAAGGAAGTCCAGCACCTGAAAAAATAATGTCGACCTTCTCAGCGATGGCTGTCTTAACCAAATCAACAAAATTCGACATGGCAACCATAATATTTACTCCGATAAAACCTGACGTTTTTAAACGCGTTTTTCGGATTTCTTCTTTAAATCCAAATATACTTGCCTCAAGAAAATTTTTTGAAAAATCGCGGTAAAGTATCCCTAATCCTGCCGCAGATATGACCCCTACGCCTCCTTCATTTGCAACTGCCGAAGCCAAACCTGAAAGAGAAACCCCTACTCCCATGCCCCCCTGTATGATCGGGACTTTGATTTGAAGGTTGCCTATGTTGAGTATTTTCATATTTATGAATAAATCGTTGCAAAGGTATGGTTCTTTTTGCTTGGTCTGACATAACTACGGTAATTCATTTTTCTGTTCAGAGCATCATATTCCCCCGATATTAAAAAAAAGTCGGGAAAGAGTACTCATTTTGGAGATGAAAACGTAACTTTGCAAATTAATTGACAGCACCCAATACCAATCCTATGTTTGGAAGAATCAGATCATTTATTGGAAACCGTTATTTCAAGAAGGAACTTTCGAAAACCGGACGCGATCGCAAGCTTATAAACTTGCAGGAAGCAAAAAAAATCGGGATTTTATATAACCTGAATACAGTTCCTGATTACGAAATCGTATCTGAATTTGTAACACAACTCCAGCATGACCGTAAGGAAGTGAAAGCCCTTGGCTATGTGAAAAATAAAAACTTAGTCAACCGCTTTCTACCAAAATTGTCATATGATTTTTTCTCCAGGAAAGACGTAAACCTGTTCTTCATGCCTGGTCAGGCAAAAGTCAGGGATTTCATTGCCAAAGAATTTGATCTGTTGATTGATCTTAGTTTGAGGGATAGTTTGCCCCTTAAATACATCGTCGGATTGTCAATGTCTTTATGTAGAATCGGAAGGTTTTCCGAACAAAATACAGATTGTTATGATCTCATGATCGATATTCCTCCTGCAGCATCATTAAATGAATACATCCTCCAAATCACTCACTATTTAAATCTCATCAACAATGATGCAAAAACTTCAGCATAGACTCAAAGGTACGGGCGTTGCAATAGTTTCACCATTTACATCTTCCGGGGCACTTGATTTCGCTGCGTTTGAAAAGATCCTCAACCATACGCTGATAAATGGAGTGGAATACATCGTGCTTCTGGGTACAACAGGGGAATCAGTTACCCTTTCCAAGCAAGAAAAGAAGACCATTATTGAGTTTGCTGTAGAAAAGATCGACAAACGTATTCCATTGGTTGTTGGAATAGGAGGTAACAACACTTCAGATATTGTACTGACCATTCATGGTACGCCATTTAAAGGTGTAGATGCAATTCTCTCTGTCTGCCCATATTATAACAAACCTTCCCAGGAAGGTATTTACCAGCATTTTAAAATTTTATCGGAAGCGAGTCCTGTTCCTCTGATTCTTTATACTGTCCCGGGGCGTACAAGTAGCAATATTAGTGCAAAAACAACATTAAGATTGGCGAATGATTGTAAGAATATCATCGGGATAAAGGAAGCTTCTGCCAACTTTGATCAGATCTGTACTGTACTGAAAAACCGTCCGGAAGATTTTCTTGTTATTTCCGGCGATGATGGATTGACCTTGCCTTTGCTGGCACTGGGTGCCGATGGTGTGATCTCTGTTGTAGCAAACGCTTACCCGAAAGAGTTTTCTGACATGGTTCGATGGGGTTTGGAAGGTGATTTTGAGAAAGCACGGAAAATTCATTTCAAACTGATTGACCTTATTAATGCCCTGTTTGCTGACGGAAGTCCATCCGGAATCAAAGCAGCGCTTGAAATCAGGCAACTTTGTAGCAATAATCTGCGTCTACCCCTTGTTCCTGTGAACATTGAAACTTATGCACTTATTCAAAATCTCATTTCTGAAATAAAATAATGTATGAAAAGATATTTATTCGCACTCTTGGTATGCTTCCCGATCTGTTTTTCTTCTTTGGTCTTTTCCCAGAACAAAAACCAGATAATCCTGGACAGCATTTTTAAAACTTCATCAGAGGTCTATTTTGCAACAACCATAACCGATAAAAATGAGATCCATGCTTTAACACGGCTCATATCGATCGATAATGTTTCAGGGTTGACCATTTATGCGTATGCAAACCGTAAACAATTCAGTCATTTTCTCGACCTTGGTTACAACTATTCTATTCTTCCTCATCCCGGGAGTTTGCTGAAAGAAGAAGACCTTAATATGCGGGGTAAGAATAGTAAAAGTCCGATAACTAACTGGAATTTTTATCCGACCTACGAGGAATACATTGATGAAATGAATGGCTTTGCTGCATCCTATCCCAATATTTGCAAGGTTGTTCCGATTGGCACCTCTGTACAGGGGCGACAACTCCTTGCTGTTAAGATCAGCGACAGCCTCAATATAGAACAAGGAGAACCGGAAGTTTTCCTTACTTCTTCTATTCATGGGGATGAAACTACCGGGTATGTGCTAATGTTGCATCTTATCGATTCTTTGCTTACAGGATATGGACAGAACACCAGGATCACCAACCTAGTCAACAATTACCAGATTTTTATCAATCCACTGGCAAACCCTGATGGCACATACCGTGGAGGTAATAATACAGTTGCTGGAGCTACACGGTATAATGCGAACGATGTAGATCTTAACAGGAATTTCCCGGATCCAAAAGGTGGGCCTCATCCCGATCAGAATGCATGGCAGACGGAAACAGAGGCCTTCATGCGTTTTGACAGTATTAATCATTTTGTGATGTCCATTAACTTTCATGGAGGAGAAGAACTTTTTAACTATCCCTGGGATACCTGGGCAAAATTACATGCCGATGACGAATGGCTCAATCATGTTGGCAGAGAATATGCCGATACAGTTCATCTGTATAGCCCTATTGGTTATTTCACAGGTCCATCATATTCGGGTAATGGTGTTACCAATGGTTTTGCCTGGTATGAAGTGGAGGGTGGAAGACAGGATTATACTACATATTTTCATAATGGACGTGAAGTAACACTTGAAATATCATCAACTGGAACGCCACCAGCCAGTTACTTAACTAATTATTGGAAATACAATGTTAGATCTTTCCTCAACTATATTGAAGAATCCTCTTATGGGATAAATGGGAGAGTTTCTGACAGTGTCACCAACCTTCCAATTCTTGCAAAAGTATTGGCTTTAGGGCACGATAAAGACAACTCATTTGTCTATTCAAAACTTCCTTCAGGCTGGTATTTCCGGCCAATAAACCAGGGAACATATGCATTTACTTTCTCAGCTCCCGGATATTTTTCAAAGACAATAACTGGTATAACAGCTTCGAATTGGAATACCACAAGGTTGAATGTAAAATTGGTACCATTGTCAATCGGGTTTGTGGAAGATCTGGAGCATAAACAAACATTGGTTTATCCAAATCCTTCTGACGGGAATACTAAGTTAATGATACCCGAAGGGCAATCTCAGGTAATTTCAGTGGAGATTTTCAATTCCCTCGGTCTACTGGTTCTGACAAAACAACTCAGCAAATCAAACGGGAGCCAATTCTGTCCTCTTGATTTGACCAGTTTGGCCAATGGTTTCTATCTTTTAAAGATGACAGGAGGAATGCTAACCTATGAGAACAGGATAATTATCCGTAAATAGTTTCTTCAACACTTCTTCCTTTATATTCTTATTCCCATCCCGAAGATAAACCTGAAAGCCGGGATCAATAGGAGAGCTGCAAGTAACCAGGGCCACATAACCTTTATTTTTTTCGGTTCTTCATCAAAATACATATTGCCGAAAAACCTTGCCCGGATTGTTGCTGGCAGCATTAATAGTATCATGGAGATTGCCACCACCACTTCAAGTTGGGTTATTTTTGGTTGCTTAATCCAGATTATAATTGCCGTTCCAATAATGAATGGCAAAAATATCTGGCTTATGATAAATGGCATCCTGTTATTTTTGTCTAATTTGTTGAAATAAATGTTACCCGAATAAAGTACATATCTTGTCAATCCCAAACCTGCAGAGATAAGGCAAATAAATCCGAATAACGAGATAACCATTTTTGATGTATCAAAATAGAACAAATATGCAATCACCCATCCAAAGCCTTTACTTAGCAAAGCTCCTAGCATGAGTTCCCCAAAAAACTGAACATATGAGTGGCACATAACCCAAAGAACGAATAACCGTACTGGCCAATTTTCATAGGTTGTGTTAGCAAAAATAACTACTGAAATCAAGCAAATGAAAAATGCAATGAACGGTCCGGCGCTGAAAACCACCTGTATCATATCTGGCGTCCAATCCCCACTTCTGATCAGGAAATCCACATCATAATAATATAGAATAGTTTGAATCAGATATGAATTGGCAGCTAACGCAGTCGCAAACCCTTTAGCCAGGTATATAAACAGATAGGCAAGAAGATAAATAACCGTCGAGTTGATAAAAATAATGAAGTACTTCGTTTTTCCTAAAAAAGAGTAATTACGGTCAAGAAAGACCCGAATTGCTTCGTAATCGATTTTAAAAAGTTTCCCGGTTCTAAACAGGTAAAAGAAAATACGAAAAGTCTTTCTCTTAGATTTTTTACGGGTGATTTTAAGTTGCTTTTTGTACAACTTCCTTTTATTGCTGACATACCGTACTATTCGGAAAAAACGATGATAATTTTCACTGAAAGAAAGTTTTTTCTGAGGTGGCTTTAGAGCTTGTATTTCCTGCTTATGACCAGAAAAACTCTCATAACCAACAGGTTCTGCATTGAGATTTTGATTCTTGTATTTGTCGAACCTTCTGAATCTATGCAAAACACGTGGCCTTAATATGAAGAACGCGCGTCGCCAGGCTCTTCTGGTTCTGAGAATTTTTTTCTGCCTTATTTTCCTAGGAGTCTTATGAAACAAGGTTCCTCTGTGTTTCAAAAAACGCACTTTCCGGGAAATCTTATTGATAAAACCCAAAGAGTCATTTTTTTTGGAAGTGTTTGTACTCATAAATCAGAACTATCGAGAGGCATCAATAAAAAGTCTCCGCAACTGGAGGAACCTGGAAGGTGGAATATTCTCCTGCATCAAGCTTCTCTTTTATTGCCGAAAAGCTATCAATGGTATATTTTACATCCTCGAGTGTGTGCACAGCAGTTGGGATCAGGCGTAACATAATAACACCTTTAGGAACTACAGGATAAATAATCATAGAGCAAAATATCTGATAATTCTCACGAAGATCATAAACCAAAGCGGCAGCCTCAGAAATTCCTCCATGCAAAAGAACTGGCGTAACCGGAGACTGAGTTTTACCAATATTAAATCCTTTTTCCTTTAATCCTGATTGTAGTGCATTAACTATGCTCCATAACCTGGTTCTCAACTCCGGTTGGGTTCTGATCAATTCCAATCTTTTTATCGAACCGATCACCATCGGCATGGGAAGCGATTTTGCATAAATCTGGGAGCGCATTTTAAAGGTAAGCGATTTTATGATCCTTTTCTCACTGGCAACAAATGCACCAATTCCAGCCATCGCCTTTGCAAATGTGCCAAAATAAACATCCACATTTTCCATGACTTGCTGGTGCTCGGTTGTTCCTGCTCCGGTCTTGCCCATTGTTCCAAACCCATGGGCATCATCTATGAGCAGACGGAACCCATAATTATTCTTGAACGATAAAATATCTTTGAGATTCCCAAGGTCCCCCGACATTCCATAAACACCTTCTGTGATAACAAGAATACCGCCACCTGTTTGGTCTGTGATTTTTTTTGCCCTTTTCAGCTGTTTCTCAAAACTTTCCATGTCGTTGTGAGGATACACAAACCGTTTCCCGATAATCAACCGCATCCCATCTATAATACAAGCATGAGCTTCTGAATCATAAACAACAACATCATGACGATCAACCAGTGAATCAATGATGGAAACCATTCCCTGGTATCCGTAATTCAGTAAATAAGCGGATTCTTTCCTCTCAAATTGGGCCAGTTCATGCTCGAGTTGCTGGTGATATTCCGTTTGGCCTGACATCATCCGTGCTCCCATTGGATAAGCCAATCCCCATTTTTCTGTTGCCTCACTATCTGCCTTCCTGACTTCCGGGTGATTTGCCAAACCAAGGTAATTGTTCAGGCTCCAAACCAGACAATCCTTCCCTTTAAACCTCATCCTGTTAGATATCTGTCCTTCAAGTTTTGGGAAATAGAAATAACCAAATCCCATATCGGCGTACTGGCCTAAGGGTCCCATGTTTGCAACAGCTTTTTCGAAAATATCCACGTGATTATTTTATTAATGATGAAACAAAGCGGCAAAATTATCAATTTCAGAAGGATTACCAAATTTTACTTTTGCCATCTTCACTGACAAATTGAAATTTAACTTTCATCTTGCTGTTATCATAAAATCATGAGTGAAATAAACTTTCAAAAAGGCAAACCAAGCACAACTATTTTTACAATATTTCATTCCATTCAGAGTTCAATGTATTGGGTTACCAGATATGTTTCTGGGGAATAAATTATTGTTTTTCAAGTAAAAGTTGTAATTTTGCACAATGAAAAGAAAAAGTCTGTTTCTCTTCCTGATTTTATTGGTTTTTCTAACAAATTCATGCAGTTTTCAGAAGGTTTTAAAAAGCGACGATGCAGAGAAGAAATATGACTATGCTATTCAGTTATACAATGAAAAGGATTACTCCAGGGCACTTCAATTGTTTGATCAATTGATGGGGGTGACAAGGGCTACAGAAAAATCGGAGAGAATATATTACTATTATGCCTATTGCTATTTCTATCAGAAGGATTATACTTTGGCGTCTTATTATTTCAAACGTTATTGTTCTAATTTCCCAAATACAAAAACTGCTGAGGAATGTTCTTTTATGGGTGCTTTTTGCAACTATCTGAATTCGCCAGATTATACTCTTGATCAAACCAGCACAAGCGATGCTATCAAGGACCTGCAACTTTTTATCAACATGTACCCTAAAAGCGCAAGGCTTTCTGAATGCAATGACCTGATTGACAAACTTCGTGAAAAATTAGAGAGCAAGGATTTCAGAATAGCAAAATTATATTTTCGCATGGATGATTATTCTGCTGCAATAACCAGCCTGAATAACATCCAAAAAGAATTTCCCGACACTAAAAGGAAAGAAGAAATACTTTTTTTGATTTTCAAGTCCTATCATAAATTTGCAATTGAAAGCGTTGAATTTAAGAAGAAAGAACGCCACCTGAAAGCAGTTTCTGCGTACAATGATTTTATCACACAGTTCCCCGAAAGTGCATACCTTGAAGAAGCAAAAGGATTAAAGGAAAGATCACAAAAAGAATTGGAAAAATTTTACCATAAAGACGAGAAAATAAATAGCAGGATAAATCAAAAATAACAAAATGGATTATAAAAAAATCAAGACAGACACGGTCGCTGTGACCAGGAACATTGAAGATTTTAAAACGGGAACGAACAATATTTATGAATCTGTTTCCATCCTTTCCAAACGTGCAAATCAGATTTCCTTGGAGATGAAGGAAGAGCTGAAGCAGAAACTCTCAGAATTTGCTACTACAACGGATAACCTTGAAGAAGTTTTTGAAAACAGAGAGCAGATAGAGATAGCAAAATACTACGAACAGCTCCCTAAACCTACTTTGATCTCAATTCATGAATTCCTGAACAACGAACTCTACTTCAGGAACCCCCACAAAGAACATCAGGATGATTTTTAAATTTTTTATTTGTCTATAATGTTGAAAGACAAAAAGATCGTCCTTGGAATAACCGGCAGTATAGCTGCTTATAAAATACCTTTTCTGGTAAGGCTTTTGATTAAAGAAGGTGCTGAAGTACGTGTTATCATGACTCCGGCTGCCGTTGATTTTGTTACTCCTCTAACCTTGTCAACCCTCTCCCGTAATACGGTTGTTGTTGATCCTTTTAAAGTTGCAACGGGTGAATGGAACAACCATGTTGAGTTGGGAATGTGGGCCGATGCAATGGTTTTTGCCCCTGTCACTGCAAATACTTTGGGAAAGATGGTGAACGGAATTGCAGATAATTTCGTCGTCACTGCCTACCTTTCTGCTAAATGCCCTGTCTTCATTGTTCCTGCAATGGACTTGGATATGTACAATCATCCTTCCACACAAAAAAACATTTCGACACTGAAATCCTATGGGAATATTGTTGTTGAACCTCAAACAGGTGAACTTGCCAGTGGTCTATCTGGGCCTGGAAGAATGGAAGAACCAGAAAACCTGGTTACGCTTTTAAAGAGCTATTTTCAAAAACAGAATGATTTCGCCGGCAGAACAATTCTGGTAACTGCTGGCCCCACGTACGAAGCAATAGATCCTGTAAGGTTTATTGGGAATCATTCTTCCGGGAAGATGGGGTTTGCAATCGCGGCTGAAGCAGCCTGGAGAGGAGCTTCGGTGATACTGGTCAGTGGCCCGTCATGCAATGAAATTCACCATCCTGCCATCAACAGAATCAATGTTGTGTCAGCAAATGAGATGTTTTCTGCGTGTCTTGAGCACTTTCCTACGGCCGACATTACTATTATGGCGGCCGCAGTGGCTGATTTCACACCTGCAAAATTTTCGAGCGAAAAAATTAAAAAAAATCAGCAGGATCATTCACTTGAAATGAAACCTACCCCCGACATTCTTAAAGAATTAGGATCAATTAAAAAACCACCCCAAATTCTTGTAGGATTTGCCCTGGAAACAGAAAATGAGATTCCTAATGCAATTGAAAAGCTAAATGCGAAAAACCTTGACTTAATCATTTTGAATTCATTGAAAGATAGCGGAGCCGGATTTAATACGAATACCAATAAAGTCACAATTTTGGATAAATCCGGCAGGATTAACAGAGGTGAACTGAAGGATAAACGGGAAGTAGCTGCAGATATTTTTGATGCAGTCAAAGCACTTTTTTCAGACACAAAATAAAGTTGAAGTTGAAACCCTAATTATGATGAACAAGCTGGTTCTCGTCTTAGTATTTTCCCTCTCCTCTCTTTATCTTTATGCACAGGAACTGGAATGCCAGGTTTCTGTGTCATCACAGCAGATTCCCGGCACTGATAAGAGGGTATTTGAAACACTGCAATCTGCCCTGTACGAGTTCATGAATAACCGTAAATGGACAAATTATAATTTCAGAGCTGAAGAAAAGATCGAATGTACGATGCTCCTTACTATAACTGAGCGACTCGGTACTGATGAATTCAAAGGTACTATCAACCTGGTTCTTCGCAGGCCTGTTCTGAATTCTGCGTACAATAGTGTCTTGCTTAACACCATTGACAAAGATTTTCAATTCCGGTACGTGGAGTTTCAACCCCTTGATTTTTCTGAAAACTCATTCACATCTAATCTTACTTCTGTACTTGCATATTATACCTATATTTATCTTGGATTGTATTTTGATTCTTACGCGCAGGAAGGCGGAACTGCTTTATTTAACAAAGCCCAGGACATTGTAAATGCTGCCCAGAATGCACAGGAAACTGGATGGAAAGGATATGAAAGCCAAAAAAACCGCTATTGGCTTGTCCAAAATTACTTAAACCCGTCAAATAGTGGAATTCGGAACTTTTATTACAAGTTCCATCATCTTGGGCTCGATCAAATGTACGAAAAGCTGGATGCCGGAAGAACTGCTATTACTGAGAGCTTAGACTACCTGAAAAGTGTATTCGATGCAAAACCTGATCTTTATGCGCTCCAGTTGATTTTGGATGCCAAAAGAGATGAATTCATTAATATCTATTCAGATCAGCGTGTTCCACCACTCGAAAAGACAAATGTGGTGAATTTACTCAAAGAAATCGACCCTGCCAACGGCTCCAAATACCAAACGATCCTTAATGGGAAATGATTTTTTTGTTGTATTCCCGGTATTTCCCCTGAGAACAAAATTGTAATGCTATCGAAACTCACGATTGAAAACTATGCACTGATTGATCACCTGGAAATTGATTTTCCAGACGGGTTCTCTGTGATCACAGGGGAGACTGGTGCAGGTAAATCTATACTGTTGGGAGCCATTTCCCTTATCCTCGGCCAACGTGGTGATGCTTCTGTCTTACTGAATAAGTCCAGGAAATGTATCGTTGAAGGGACATTTCTTACAAAAGATTATCACCTGAATGATTTTTTTAGCTCCAACCTGCTGGATCAGGAAGAAAATACTATTTTAAGAAGAGAGATAAATCAAACGGGAAAATCACGGGCATTTATCAATGATACACCCGTCAACATTGGGTTACTGAAAACTCTCGGCGATCGTTTGTTAAATATCCATTCACAACATTCTATTGTTACTCTGAACGATGCAAATTTCCAGTTGGCAGTAATTGATAGTTATGCCGGAAATCTTAATACAGTTGAGCAGTACCGTGAGAATTTCCACAATTACATAACTGTTAATTCTGAGCTTGAAGTGCTGATCCAGAAAGAAATAAAGTTGCGCAGTGAACGCGATTATCACAATTTTCTTTACCTGGAGTTGCAGGAAGCAGGAATCAAAGAGGGAGAGCAGGAATCTGGTGAAGAACGACTTGAAATCCTGTCTCATGCAGAAGAAATTAAAACGCAACTTCAAAAAATCACAACAATGCTTTCTGAAGGAGAAAAATGTGCATTGAATCAGATTTCAGAAGTTATCTCTTCAATTCAATATATTTCCAGGTTTCATTTCACAATAAATGAATTAAGTGATAGGGTAAAGACCAATTTCATCGACTTGAAGGATATCTCCCGGGAAATATTGAAGATGGAAGAAGAGGTTCATTTCGACCCTGCGGAAATTGAAAAAATATCCAGAAGACTTGATTTGCTTTACAATCTTGAAAAAAAGCACAATGTCTCCACTATCGAAAGTCTGATTCATGTGAGAGATAAACTGGCTTTACGCTTACAGGAAGTAATTTCCCTTGATGAAAGGATTGAGGAACTGACAAATAAAGTAAAATTTCTGAAAGATGAATTGTATATCCAGGCTATGAAAATCTCTGTCAGAAGACAGAATGTCAGCAATGAAATTGAGAAAAAGATTTTAGAAATTCTGAAAATGTTGGGAATTCCTGATGCCCGCATCCACCTTGAATTGACACGCTGTGAGAATTTATCAGAAGATGGAATTGATCTGGTCAGGTTTCTCTTTAGTGCTAATAAAGGGGTAGAATTAGACGAAATCTCAAAGATTGCAAGTGGTGGCGAACAATCTCGTCTGATGCTTAGTATTAAATCCATGATTTCGCAAAAAAACCTTTTACCAACCATCATTTTTGATGAAATAGATAATGGTGTTTCGGGCAATGTTGCAGGAAAAGTTGCATCCATTCTGAAGAAAATGGGGCAAACTATGCAGGTGATTGCTATAACTCATCTTCCGCAGATTGCAGGACAGGGAGAATCTCATTTCTGGGTTTTTAAAACAAGTGAAAATGATACAACCCAAACCCATATTAAAAAGCTCAACAGGGATGAAAGAATCCATGAAATAGCAAAAATGCTCAGCAATAAAAATGTTACTTCTTCGGCAATCAAAACTGCAGAGGAATTATTAATGAATTGATTTTGCAACAATTTGATAAATAGAATTATCAGTCATGTCTTATAACTTGCTAAAGGGGAAAAAAGGAATCATTTTTGGAGCGCTCGACGAAAAGTCCATTGCGTGGCAAATTGCTTTGAAAGCACATGAAGAAGGAGCTGTTCTTACCCTTTCCAACACTCCTGTTGCTCTGCGTTTTGGGGAGATACACAAACTTGCCTGTAGTTGCAATGCCGAAATCCTCCCTGCAGACGCTACTTCAGTAGCGGATCTTGAAAATGTGTTTCAACAATCCATGGAGATTTTTGGAGGAAAGGTGGATTTTGTCCTTCATTCGATCGGAATGTCAATGAATGTTAGGAAACATAAGGATTATGATGACCTTGATTACGACTTCTTTCTTAAAACCATTGATATCTCTTCTGTCTCTTTTCATAAAATGCTTCAGGTGGCCAAAAAGCTTGATGCCATAAATGAATGGGGATCAATCCTGGCGTTATCGTATATTGCTGCTCAACGCACCTTGGTTGGGTACAATGATATGGCCGATGCCAAAGCTTTACTCGAGTCTATAGCCCGAAGTTTTGGTTATATATATGGCAGAGAAAAAAATGTCAGAATCAACACCATTTCCCAGTCACCGACCAGAACTACAGCAGGTGCAGCAATCAAAGGAATGGACGGGCTGATAGATTTTACGGAACGAATGTCTCCATTAGGTAATGCAACTGCTGAAGAATGTGCAAACTTCGCGATCGTATTGTTTTCAGATCTGAGCCGTAAGGTGACCATGCAAAATATCTATCATGACGGTGGATTCTCCAGTATGGCAATGAGCCTTAAAGCGATGATGCAATATAATAAGTCATTGGACGAAGACCAATAATTCGTCTTTAATCTTTTCCATTTTATTTTATCTTTGCACCCCAATTCAAATTGAATTATAGAAATATATAAAAAATAATTTCGGATGAAAATATTGGTTTGTATCAGTAATGTACCCGATACTACGACGAAAGTCAAATTCATTGATAATTCCAGGACACTGGATACGGTGGGGGTTCAATGGGTGATTAATCCCTGGGATGAACTTGCCTTAACCCGCGCCC
Organism: uncultured Bacteroidales bacterium; assembly: GCA_903915465.1. Taxonomy (GTDB): domain Bacteria; phylum Bacteroidota; class Bacteroidia; order Bacteroidales; family FEN-979; genus FEN-979. The sequence continues at coordinate 19,039 of CAIWTA010000017.1, forward strand.
TGGAATTAAAAGATGATCCTGCAAATGGTATTCAACAGGTGGCAGTGGCTCATGTGGGCCTGGTAAGTGCAGAACCTACGATTCGAAAAGCTTTAGCCATTGGTGCCGATGAGGCTTTCCGCGTGAATTCATATGCTAAAGACGCATTCTTTGTTGCTGCACAATTATCAGAAGTTATTAAAACTAACCCTTTTGATATCATTTTATGCGGTATTGAATCCAGCGATTACAACGGATCTTCAGTAGGAGGGATGCTTTCTGAATTTTTGGGAATAAATTCCGTTTCAGCAGTTTCATCAATAAAGATTGAAAATGGGAAATCTCTTATCCACAGAGAAATCGATGGCGGAAAAGAAATCCTGACAATTCCTTCTCCGTATGTTGCCATTGTTCAAAAAGGGATTGCTAAAGAACCACGTATCGCTGCCATGCGCGGTATCATGATGGCGAGGACAAAACCAATTAAAGTTTCCGAACCCGTCGATATTGATTCTTTGACAGAAGTGATTCATTTTGAATTGCCTAAACCTCGCACCGCCTGCAAGTTTGTGGATCCTGAAAACCCAAAGCAGCTGATAGAATTGCTTCAAAATGAGGCAAAAATCATATGAGTTATTATTTATTGTAAATCTATATCCAAGAAATGTCAGTATTAGTTTTTACCGAAAACTGGGATGGGAAATTCAAGAAGCTTTCTTTTGAATTAATTTCCTATGCTACGAAATTGGCAGAAATGCTAAACACCAAATCCATCGCATTGTCCATTGGAGAAGTCGAAAAAAGCGAACTTGAAAAGTTGGGGAAATACGGTGCTCATAAAATCATCAGCATTATCAATAAGAACCTGGATATCCTCGATAACCAGGTCTATTCTCAGTTGATTGCAGATATCGCCCAGAAAGAAGAAGTCACAGTGATTGTTCTTGCCAATAATAATGTAGGAAAAGCCTTGGCACCAAGGCTTTCAGTGCGACTGAAGGCAGGTTTGGGAGCCGGTGTTACTAAACTCCCCGTGAACATCGACCCATTTGTGGTCTACAAGAAAGTTTATTCTGGCAATGCGTTTGCAGAAGTCAGGATAAAGTCAGAAATTAAGATCCTGACAATTGCCCAGAATTCTTTTGATCTTATAGAGACGTATAATCATGCAGAGATTGTAAATACAGAAGTTTTTGTTGCTGATGGTCAGGTCAAAACGCAAATGCTTGAAGTTCAGAAACAAACTGGGAAAATCCTGCTTACCGATGCAGAAATTGTTGTATCTGGTGGCAGAGGAATGAAGACTCCCGATAATTGGGGCCCGCTCATCGAAATGGCTTCCCTGCTGGGCGCTGCCACTGCATGTTCCCGGCCTGTTTCTGATGAAGGCTGGAGACCTCATGAAGAACATACAGGTCAGACCGGGAAAATTATTTCACCCAACCTCTACTTCGCCATCGGAATTTCAGGTGCAACACAACACCTGGCAGGTGTCAGCTCTTCAAAAGTAATTGTAGCCATTAATACTGACAAAGATGCACCGATTTTCGAAGCTGCCAACTACGGCATTGTGGGCGATGCCATAAAAGTGCTTCCAAAACTGGTAGATGCCATTAAAGAGTTGAAAGGGAAATAATTAAATTTCAATTATCCTCTTCTTTTCCCTCCTTTCTCTTGATCAAGCCAAAGATTAAGTTTGTTAAGATATGACCAAACAAATCGTTTTTGCTTTAACCTTACTAATTACACTCGGGATTTTTGGTTGTACTGCCAAACGTATTATCAGATTCTTCATGCTTACTAAACCAGCTTTTCCAGTAAAAGATTTTTCAAAAAGATTGGTTGTGGTGTTTACCGTTGCTATCGGGCAAACCAAGATTTTCAGAAGACCGGTCATTGGGCTTTTTCATGCACTCGTTTTCTGGGGATTTTGTGTAATTCTTTTTGGAAGTGTTGAGATGGTGGTGGATGGGCTTTTCGGTTTTAACCGTTCCCTGAAAATATTGGGGACAGTTTATAATGTGATTGTTGCTTCAGGTGATATTTTTGCACTCATCGTTGGGCTTTCAATTCTAATTTTTCTTTGCCGACGGCTCTTTTTTCATATTCAACGATTCAGCGGCATCGAAATGAAACATATTTCTCACTATGACGCAAACATTGCATTGACATTGATCTTCCTCTTGATGGTTTCACTGCAGGCAATGAACATTTCTTATGTTGACCTGCAAACAGCGAATCATCTGACTGTTTCAGGAATTTATCCGGTAAGTTCTGTACTGTCTGGGAATTTTCTGGGTTTTCCGTCAGAACAGTTGAACATCCTTTATGAGACCTTCTGGTGGACGCATATCCTGTTAATATTTTTATTTGTCAATATTCTTCCTTACTCAAAGCATTTCCATGTTTTCATGTCGGTACCGAATGTCTTTCTTTCAAGACTTGAGCCTTTGGGAAAACTTCCTAATATGGAGTCTGTAACAAAGGAGGTAAAGTTGATGATCAATCCGGATGCCGCTTTTCAAGTACTTTCAGCTGATGCCGAGGTTGCGAGGTTTGGTGTGAAAGATGTGGATGATATTTCCTGGAAAAATTATTTCGATTCTTTATCTTGCACCGAATGTGGCCGGTGTACTTCTGTGTGTCCTGCAAATATTACCGGAAAGTTACTCTCTCCCCGAAAGATTATGATGGATGTCAGGGCGAGAATGAAGGAGAAGGGGCCTTTCCTGCTAAAAAACGGAAAATCATTCAATGATAGCAAATCCCTTTTGAGAACGTATATTTCCGAGGAAGAATTATGGGCCTGTACGACTTGCAACGCTTGTGCGATAGAATGCCCGATAAATATTAACCACCCTACACTCATTGTGGATATGCGCAGGTACCTCGTCATGGAGGAAGGCTCTGCTCCGGGTGGATTGAAAACTGCCTTTGCAAATATTGAGAACAATGGCGCTCCATGGCAATTCTCACCTGAAGACCGTCTGCTATGGGCAAAAGACATCACACTAAAAACGAAATAACAGGATTGTAGGCCTGACTCAAATGGAAACCCAAAAGATAAATATTCCTGTAATAGCCGACCTCTTTGCCCGGAATGAAAAACCGGAGTATCTGTTTTGGGTTGGTTGTGCAGGCGCTTTTGATGATCGATACAAGAAAGTTACAATTGCATTTACAAAAATCCTCTCTTATCTGAACATCAGCTATGCAGTATTGGGAAAAGAAGAAACCTGCACAGGTGATCCGGCAAGGCGTGCTGGAAATGAGATGCTTTACCAGATGCAGGCAATGCAGAATATAGAACGTTTTTCTTCATATGAAATAAAAAAAATTATAACAATCTGCCCCCATTGTTACAATATCTTTAAAAATGACTATCCAGATCTGGGTGGGAATTATGAAGTCTTCAGTTATATAGAATTACTGGATCAATGGATCAACGGGGGAATCCTACTTATAAAAAAAGATGCACTGAACAACCCATTGATCACATTTCATGATCCTTGTTACCTGGGCAGAGCAAATGGAATCTATAAAGAACCGAGAAATATCCTTGGCCATCTTACAGGCAATGTGGTAGAAATGAAGCGGCATAAAAGTTTTGCTCTGTGTTGTGGTGGCGGAGGGGGACAGATGTTTAAAGAGGCGGAAAAAGGGAAGAAAGAAGTATACATGGAACGAACGGAAGAAGCTATAACAACCAATGCATCTGTGATCGCCACTGCATGCCCATTCTGTATGAATATGTTGACAGATGGAATCAAATATAAAAATAAGGAGGCTGAAATTAAGAACCTGGATATTGCAGAATTAATCACACAATCGCTTGGATTATAATAAATTGGGAAGTTAATTATTAAACTCAAATAGAAATAAATGAAAACTGGAAAAATATTGAAAAGCGGCGAATTTCTGGTAGCTGAAATCAGTTCCGATGATATTTTCATCCCTGAAGAATTCAACGAGGAACAACTCATGATCGCGCAAACCTGCAAGGATTTTCTGGAAACGGAAGTTTATCCGAATGTTGAAAAGATAGACACACCGGATATCATGCTTATGAAGAGCATTCTGAAAAAAGCTGGAGAGCTGGGCATAATGGGCATTTCCATACCTGAAGAATATGGCGGTTTCGGCCAGTCATTTACAACACAGATGCTGGTTGGAGAAAAAATCGGTGCCGGGTATTCATTCTCGGTGGCATTTATGGCGCATACTGGTATTGGAACTTTACCCATTATGTATTATGGAAATGAGATGCAACGGCAGAAATATGTCACAAAACTCGCTACCGGCGAATTTCTTGGTGCATATTGTTTAACCGAACCGGGAGCTGGAAGTGATGCAAATGCAGGGAAAACAAATGCCCATCTTTCGGAAGACGGGAAAAACTATATTTTGAATGGACAAAAAATGTGGATCACAAACGCTGGTTTTGCAGATACACAAGTGGTGTTTGCAAAAATTGACAGAGACCGGGTCCTTAGCGCATTTATTGTGGAAAGAAATTCGCCGGGTATTGTTGTTAACCCTGATGAACATAAAATGGGAATTAAAGGTTCTTCGACTGCCCAAATCTTTTATTCAGATGTATCGGTGCCCGTTGAAAACCTGATTGGCTCCAGGGGAGAGGGTTTCAGAATTGCATTGACCATCCTTCACATGGGAAGGCTTAAATTGGGAGCAAATGTTCTTGGAGCATGCAAAAAAACAATCACCGACACGGTAAAGTATGCCAATGAAAGGAAACAGTTCGGAACGCTGATTTCTTCCTTTGGTTCTATAAAATATAAACTTGCCGAACAGGTTATTAAGACTTTTACTACCGAATCAGCCATTTATAGGGTTAGTAAAGATATTGACCTGCAAATTGAAAAGAATAAAGCCGAAGGCATTGACAAAGGGAAAGCTACAATCGAAGGTATAAGCCATTATGCTGTGGAAGCTGCCATTCTTAAAGTTTATGGTTCTGAATCGCTTGATTATGTTGTGGATGAAGCCGTTCAGATCCATGGAGGAATGGGATACTCAGCAGAAATGTCAGTTGAAAGAGGGTACCGCGATTCAAGAATCAACAGGATTTTTGAGGGGACCAATGAAATTAATCGCCTCCTTGTTATCGATACCGCAATGAAAAGAGCCATGAAAGGTGATTTTGATCTATTTGGAAAAGCTGAGGAGCTGATCAAAAAAATCCAATCTTTGACGGATGGTAAAATCGACGGAGAAAATTATTTCGACAAGAAGATCCGGTTTATCCGCAATTTCAAGAAAACCATACTGCTCATCATCAATGGTGCTTCAAAGCGGTTTGAGAAAAATTTAATTCAGGAGCAGGAAATTTTGAACAATCTTTCGGATATGATGATGGAAACCTATGTTTCCGAATCAACAGTTTTACGGGTACAGAAAATGGAAAAGATTAAAGGTATTGCTGAAACAGCAATTTATACGGATATCCTGGATGTCAATGTCTTTGATTGTGCTGACCGCGTGAGAAAAGCTGCGCTCGATGCGGTTTATTCATTCGCTGCTCCTGAATCTGCAACAGAATTGGTAAATGCAGTTAACATCCTTACCACGGTTTGTGGAGTGAATGTGAAAGAGGCAAGAAGAAGAATTGCAGATAAATTGATTGCTGATAACGTCTATAAATTCTAAATCAGATATTCAAATCGGGTTTAATCTGTTACTTTTTTGACAGACCTAATTGGACTTTGCCAGATCTTTCGAGGCAGCATCCTGTTTAGAAACCGTTATTTTAATTTCACCCGATTCTTCATTAAAATCAACCATGATAATATCATCAGCGGAGAGTTTGGATTTTATGAGCTCTTCAGCCAAAGGATCTTCCAAATATTTCTGGATTGCACGTTTCAAAGGTCGGGCTCCAAACTGTGCATCCCATCCTTTATCACCGATGAAATCTTTAACTTTTGCCGTAACAACAATCTGATGGCCCAAGCTTTTGATCCGATCATAAAGATGGGAAAGTTCAATGTCGATGATCTTATGGATAGCTTCACGTTCGAGTGATTCAAAAATGATCACATCATCGATACGGTTCAGGAATTCAGGCGCAAATGATTTCTTTAACGCATTCTCAATCACACTTTTAGTATGTTCTGAACTTGATGCCTGCTTGGCAGCCGTTGCAAACCCGACACCCTGCCCGAAATCTTTCAATTGTCTGGAGCCAATATTGGAAGTCATGATAACGATGGCATTCTTGAAATCAACCCTGCGCCCGAAGCTATCCGTCAACACACCATCATCCAGAACCTGTAATAAAAGGTGGAATACATCCGGGTGGGCTTTTTCAATTTCATCTAAAAGTACGATAGAATATGGACGTCTTCTGATTTTCTCTGTTAATTGCCCTCCTTCTTCATATCCAACATATCCCGGAGGTGCACCAATAAGACGTGATACAGCGAATTTTTCCATGTACTCGCTCATGTCGATGCGAACCAGAGCGTCTTCAGTATCAAACAGATATCTTGCCAGAACTTTGGCCAGATGAGTCTTTCCAACACCGGTAGGACCAAGAAAAATGAATGTTCCAATGGGTTTATTAGGATCTTTCAAGCCTGCGCGGTTTCTTCGAATCGAGCGAACAACTTTTTTAATCGCTTCCGATTGACCAATCACCGAATGCTCTATCTCACTCTCCATGTTCATGAGCCGGTCGCTTTCGTTCTTTGCGATCCGCTGAACCGGTATACCTGTCATCATGGCAACGACTTCTGCCACATTTTCATCAGAAACCACTTCACGGTTTATTTGTGACTGTTCCTCCCATTTTCTTTTTTCCTTGTCGAGGGTTTCCTGAAGTTTTCTTTCCATATCACGCAAATCAGCTGCTTCTTCAAACTTCTGGCTTGTTATTGACTGCATTTTCTTCTTCCTTGTTTCTTCGATGTTATTTTCAATGTTGATGATCTCAACAGGAACATGAATATTTGAAATATGAACCCTTGCTCCAGCTTCATCCATTGCATCAATAGCCTTGTCAGGAAGATATCTGTCGGAAATGTAACGATTGGTCAGGCTTACACACGACTTTATGGCATCATCTGTATATCTTACCAGGTGATGATCTTCGTATTTCTCCTTGATATTATTAAGAATCTCTATCGTTTCTTCCGGGGTAGTGGGATCAACAAGTACTTTCTGGAATCTTCTTTCCAGGGCTCCGTCTTTTTCAATGTATTGCCGGTATTCGTCTAATGTAGTTGCACCGATACATTGAACTTCACCACGGGCAAGAGCTGGCTTGAACATATTCGATGCATCAAGGGAACCAGAAGCATTTCCTGCACCTACAATAGTATGAATTTCATCAATAAACAAAATGATGTTTGGATTCTTTTCCAGTTCATTTAATACAGCCTTCATCCGCTCTTCGAATTGTCCCCTGTACTTTGTCCCGGCCACAAGGGATGCCAGGTCCAGAGAGACGATGCGTTTATTGAACAACGCCCGGGAAACCTTACGTTGGACAATTTTTAAAGCAAGACCTTCTGCAATAGCAGATTTTCCAACACCTGGTTCTCCGATCAGGATAGGGTTATTTTTCTTCCTGCGGCTTAGAACCTGGGCAATCCGTTCAAGTTCTTTTTGACGTCCAACAATTGGATCCAGACGCCCCTCTTCGGCAGCTTTCGTAATATCCCTGCCAAAATTGTCAAGAACAGGAGTCTTTGATTTCGATTCAGAGCCTTTTTTATGAGATGATCCGAAGCTTTTTCCTCCTTCTTCTGGTTCTTCTTCATCATCATCTTTTGGGAGGATATCTTTTGGAGGCGAAGGAAATTCTTCTAATCCATGTGAAATAATTGATTTTACTTCTTGCTTAACAACCTCATAATTAACACCTTTGGTGTGTAATAATTTTGTAACTAAGTTGTTTTCATCTTTTAAAATTGCTAGAAGTAAATGTTCTGTACCTATCAATTCACTGTTGAACCACTTTGCTTCAAGGTAAGTTATCTTCAATGCACGCTCCGATTGTTTAATCAATGGCAAATTCTCAGGATTTGTGGTTTTTTCCTTATCACTGGCAACCGCTGACTCGATTTTACGACGTGTTTCCGTCAAATCAACTCCAAGTGCAACCAAAATCTTAATGGCGAGTCCTTCACCCTCGCGGATGATTCCAAGCAGAAGATGTTCGAGCCCAATGTAATCATTGCCCAGCCTAACTGCCTCTTCCCGGCTGTATATCAAAACGTCTTTAACCCTTTGCGAAAATTTTGCTTCCATATTCAGATTATTCTATAAATGAGTAACGGTACAAGCTAAAAATTATTTTAAATCAAGTCGTTCAAGATAAATTAACAGTATACGCAAAAACAATGCCAAAATTTTTCTCCATTCAAAAATGGTTTTTTCAAAAGTACGATTGAATCGCAGATAATGATGTTAAAAGGTCAATAATTATTAACACTTTCGTGTTAGCAAAATGAAAAATTAATTGTCTTGATTTGTAGGTTATACCGGTATTTTATTTTACCTTCGTAACACAATTTTACATATATTAAATATCTGAAAATTAATTGATTAATTAAGTAATTAACGATGATAGAAGGCGAGAAAATCGTAAAAGTGAACATTGAGAATCAAATGAAATCTGCATACATCGATTATTCGATGTCAGTTATTATTGCCAGGGCACTACCCGATGTACGGGACGGACTGAAACCTGTTCACCGGAGGGTTTTATTTGGGATGTATGAATTAGGCGTATTTTCGAACAGAGCATATAAAAAATCTGCAAGAATCGTTGGGGAAGTTTTGGGTAAATACCATCCGCATGGCGATACATCTGTGTATGATGCAATGGTTCGTATGGCCCAGGATTGGTCTTTACGTTATCCGTTGGTTGACGGACAGGGTAACTTTGGTTCAATGGATGGCGACAATCCTGCAGCAATGAGGTATACAGAAGCCAGAATGTCGAAAATTGCAGAAGAAATATTGGCCGATCTTGAAAAAGATACTGTAGATTTTCAATTAAATTTTGACGATACTTTAAAGGAACCTACTGTTATGCCTACCAGGATTCCAAATCTTCTATTAAATGGAGCTTCCGGGATTGCAGTTGGAATGGCCACCAATATGGCACCCCATAACCTCAGCGAGGTGATCGATGGGATTATAGCGTATATCGCCAACAAAGAAATTACTATTCCTGAACTGATGGCCTTTATTAAAGCCCCTGATTTTCCTACAGGAGGCGTCATTTATGGGTATGATGGCGTGAAAGATGCGTTTATGACCGGTCGTGGGAAAATTGTAATCCGGGGCGAAACTAAGATCGAATCAGATGAGCATGGAAAAGAATCCATCATAGTTACTTCTGTTCCTTATCAGGTGAATAAATCTGACATGATCAAGAAGACATCTGAATTGGTTAATGACAAAAAAATTGAAGGTATTACGGAGATACGGGATGAGTCTGACCGAGAAGGGATCCGTATCGTTTATGAATTACGTAAAGATGTTATCACAAATGTCGTGCTGAATAAGCTTTACCAGCATACCCAGTTGCAGAATGCTTTTAATGTGAATAATACAGCACTTGTTAAAGGAAGACCTCATACACTGAACCTCAAGGATATGATTGTCCACTTTGTGGAACACAGGCATGTGGTGGTTGTCCGAAGAACTAAGTTTGAACTACAGGAAGCACAAAACAAAGCGCATGTACTCGAAGGCCTTCTAATTGCCCTCGACAACCTTGATGCTGTGATTATCCTTATCCGCGGATCTAAAACACCTGACGAAGCCAAAACAGGTTTAATGACGAATTTCAATCTCACAGATATCCAGGCAAAAGCAATCCTTGATCTGCGTTTACAAAGATTGACAGGTCTTGAACGGGATAAAATAAAAGATGAATATGCAGAACTGATGAAATTGATTACCTATCTGCAAAGTGTTCTTGATGACGAATCTCTCCGGATGAATATCATCAAAACTGAATTGCTCGAGATTAAAGAGAAGTACGGAGACGAGCCCAGATCACAGATAATCTATACAGCCAACGATTTCCGGATTGAAGACACGATTGCAGATGAAAATGTGGTGATAACTATTTCCCACCTTGGCTATATAAAACGAACACCCCTTTCGGAATATCGAGTACAGAACAGGGGTGGCAGAGGAATGAAGGGAACACAAGTGAGAGATGAAGATTTCTTAGAACATCTTTTCGTGGCAACTAACCATAATTACCTCTTATTTTTCACAGCCAAAGGTAAATGCTTCTGGCTCCGCGTCTATGAAATCCCTGAAGGATCAAAATCTTCCAAGGGCAGAGCTATTCAAAACCTTGTCAGCATTGAGCCTGAGGATAAAGTCAGAGCATTTATTAACGTTAAAGACCTGACAGACGCTGAATATACAAGTAATAACTTTATCATCCTTGCAACTCAAAAAGGCACAATCAAAAAGACTTCCCTTGCAGCTTATTCACGGCCACGACAAAATGGAATCAATGCCATTACTATCAATGAAGGTGATCATCTTCTGGAAGCAAGGCTTACCAGCGGAAATGATGAAGTAGTTATGGCTTTGAGGTCTGGAAGAGCAATCCGTTTTAATGAAAAAACGGTCCGGCCGATGGGACGAAATGCTGCAGGCGTCAGAGGAATAAGGCTGTCAGTGGAAGATGATGAAGTCGTTGGGATGATTTGCATTCCGAAAGAAAAGAAATGCGAAATCCTTGTTGTTTCTGAGAATGGTTATGGAAAGCGATCGAATCTTGAAGATTACCGTGTTACAAACCGTGGAGGTAAGGGAGTCAAAACATTAAATTTAACCCCAAAAACCGGAGCTCTGATCTCCATCAAGGAGGTTACTGATAAAGACGACTTGATGATCATAAATAAATCAGGGATCATTATCCGCATGGCTGTCATCGATCTTCGGGTAATGGGAAGAGCCACACAAGGAGTGAGGCTAATTAAGATTCAGGAAGGAGATGCAATTGCTGCCGTTACCAAAGTCGATGTTGAAGATGAAGAATCTGTTATTAGTGAAGAAAATACCGAAATTGCTGTCCAGGGGATTGAGGAATCAAAGGATGAAGTAGTGAATGATAACCTGGAGCCACCCGAAGAAGGCTAAAACAGTGAAAAATATTTTTAAATGCATGATCAATAAATGTGATATTTTTAAATAAATTTGCACAATTAACATCTAAACTTGAATATTTTAAACGCGTTCCAATGAGAAAACTTTTTTTATTCGTGATCTTGCTGTTTACTATCTCAATTGTAAATAGTCAAAGTATTAACACACAAAGTGCTTACAATGCCTTAAAGGAATTTAACCGGGCAAAGAATGCTGAAGAAAAGCAAAAACAATTGACAGCAGCAAAAAAATTCATCGATGACGCATCAGCTAACTCCGAAACTGCTACCGATGGAAAAACCTGGTTCTACAAAGGAATTATCTATGTAAACCTTTACCGTTCAACAGGGAATACAGATATCAGTTTGTTTGAAACAGCTATCCAAGCATTTAAGAAAGCAAATGAGTATGATACAAAGAAAAAATTCACAGAAGAGATAATGGTGAATGTGGATACAATTCGTCAGAAATTGTATGAGGTAGGGGTGGAGTATTTTAAACAGAATAAGTATACAGAATCAATGCTTGCTTTTGAAAAATCGTCCACTGTTTATGACATAATCAACAAGGTTGATACTGCAGTTTTACTCACCGCATGCGTTGCTGCAGAGCGTGCCGGGCGGTATGATAAAGTAAAGGACTATAATATTGTTGTAATGAAAGCAGGTGGAAATTCTGCAGATATCTATTACAGCCTTGGAATTGCTTATACGAAACTGAAGGACAAATCGAATGCCATCACCATTATTGCAAAAGGACGACAGATATATCCGAAAAATCTCGAGTTGATCAAAGCAGAAACAAATCTGTACCTTGCTTTTGGGGAAGATGAGAAAGCCATGGAACAGCTTAAGCTTATTGCCGGCACAGATACAGCTAATTATTCTGTTTTCTTTGCCATGGGAGCACTGTTTGACAAGATGTATAACGATACTTCCAGGGCAAAGGAAGTGCGCAACCAGGCCTTGACATCTGCTTTGAAAGCTTACGAAAAGGCATTAAAACTAAATCCGGATTATTTTGATGCTGCGTTCAACATGGGAATTCTGTATAACAATGTGGCAGCAGAACTTTTATTAAAGGCAAACAATTTGCCAAATGATGCAGAAAAGGAATATCAATCACTGAAGAAGGAGGCAGATACAAATCTGGATCTTGCTTTGCCATTACTTGAAAAAGCTGTATTACTTAACCCGACCGATTTAAGTACGCTAATTGCTCTGAAACAAATTTACGTGAGAAAAAAACAAGTGGATAAAGCAAAAACAATTAATGATAGGATCAATGCACTTCAAAAGAAGTAATCAGTTCAGGTTATATCGGACTACGTTACAGAAGGTAGGAGAGTTTTCAACTTCTACCTTTATCTTGATATTCTCTATTTAACATAATATTAATTATAAGACTAAATTAGTATTATATGTATTGATTATCTTGCACTTACGAATTAGAAAAAATATTGCTTATTGTTTGCAGCTCTTTTTTAGGCAGTTACAATTTAACATAAAATAATTGGATACTTTTTCCTACCTGAGAATCTCTTTAATAAATTCAATTTCACAATCATCAGGAATGTTTTCAAAAACAATCCCGATCAACCAAGTTCAACAGATTGATTGAGTAATTCAACATTGAAATTAATCTTTGCGTTTAATGCTTTAAAGACTTTGATGATCGTCTCAATCCTGGCATCAGTCAAACTATGTTCCAATTTGGAAATTTGTGCTTTCTTAACGCCTACAAGCAACCCAAGTTCTTCCTGAGTAAGATTGCGTTCTTTACGTGCTTGCCTGATCGCTTCGCCAAGCAGGTCAATGCGCAACTCATTTTCAAAGGCCTCACGCTTTGGTGTTCCGGGTTTACCAATATATTTGTCGGTAACTTCCTCTAAGCTGATTGTTTTTAATGGTTTATTTTTCATTGTCTTTGGTTTTCTGTTTAAAATAGGTTTTTCTGATTTGCTCTGCTTTTTCTATTTCACCCAGCGGTGTCTTATCGCTTTTTTTGATCAGTCCATGGGTTGATATTACAAGCGTATTGGTGCTTTCAGTTTTGTCCCAAAACGCAAACAGTCTGTAATGTGTTTTATTAAACAATGTCCTGAACTCCCAGATTTCACCTTTTAGTTTTCTGAACAGTTCTTTGTCATTTGAAATTCTTGCCTTGTGTATGTTATAGATTACTTTATCTCGTACCTTTTCATCCAGATTATCAATAAACTCGGCAGCATCTTCTAAAAACTGAACATTGAATTTTGAAATCATCATTCAAATTTTAAACAAAGATAAATGTTTCTTTATTAGGAAACAAATAATATTAACTGAATTTGAAAATTTTGTTCTTTAACATGCCACCCTTTGAACAATTAATATGTAAATTGCGCTTATATATAAATTTGGGACAACCCAATATAGCTCTAACATTTCAAAAAATTTAAAAACGATGAAAAATATTTATATCCAACTGTTATTGTTATTGTTGTTGTTGTTGGCGAGTCCAGTTCATCCACAAGGATGGGAATGGATTAATCCTAAACCGGAAGGAAATAATCTGACGTCTGTATTTTTCCTTAATGATAATACAGGATATGCCGTTGGAGATAATGGAATAATTATTAAAACAAGTGATGGCGGAACAACATGGGTTCAGCAGAATTCATGTTCAAGTGCAATGCTCACATCTGTTTGTTTCCCGGATTTTTTTACGGGTTATTGTGCCAGCTATTTCCCTTCCGATAGCTCGTCAGAAATTCTAAAAACGAGTGATGGTGGAGAAACATGGACAAAACAGGTTATCCCAGGTTCATTCTCCGCAGTCTCCTTTCCGGATATTTCTACAGGTTATGTCGTAGGTAGGAACGGATTGATACTTAAAACCAGCAACGGGGGCAATACATGGGATACTCAATCTTCAGGGACAAACTTTTTTCTGGGATCGGTCTTTTTCATTACCCCCAATATTGGCTGGGTTGTTGGTAGTAATGGATCACTTCATGGTATAATACTTAAAACCATAGATGGAGGTGTACATTGGGAAATTCAATTTACTTCAAATATAAAAGGTTTGAATTCAGTAAGATTTACTACGACTAATATAGGTTATGCGGTGGGTGACAGTACAATACTTAAAACTACTGATGGAGGAACTATATGGAATACCCAATCCTTCACGAGTGGAGATATCGTTTTCCAGTCAATAAGTTTTGTAAATTCTGATACAGGATGTGTAGTGGGTCGCAATATGACTTCAGGCAAAGGTGTAATCCTGAACACGACTGACGGTGGTATCAATTGGAATAACCAAACATACGGTGCAATTATATCTCTTGAAACCGTTTCTTTGACAATAAATAATACTGGATACATAGTTGGTGAATATGGAGTGGTTTTAAAATCTTTAGATTTAGCAAATACATGGAATACTTTAACAACAGGTAATCGTGATCATTTAAACTCTGTAAAGTTCACAAATGATTCAACAGGTTATGTAGCGGGTAATAATGGTGCAGTTTTAAAGACTACAAATGGGGGAACGACATGGAACGACATTATAATTGACAACAGACTGGGGTTTTCATCCCTTTTCTTTGTCAACTCATCAACAGGCTATGTTATCGGCTTTCATTATAGTGGTATGGACCTCGACACTAGCTATATTTTTAGAACTTCTGATGAAGGCCTGACTTGGCAAAAACAATATACAGCCCCCTGGACTTCGCTGAATTCAATATTTTTTACAGATGTTAATACTGGATATGCTGTTGGTTATGATGGTATCAATAGTTGGACATTTGTAATGAAAACCCTTGACGGAGGACTCACATGGTCATTAAAGACGACTTCCCTATTACATGGTTTCAACGGGATTTATTTTACGGATAATAATACCGGATTTATTGCTGGTGAACAAATCATTCTAAAAACAATTGACGGAGGTACGACTTGGAGTGAGATGCCGGTAGACAATTACCTGCACTCTGTTTATTTTCCTGACCCTGAACATGGATATGCAGTTGGGGCTGATCCAAACTCAAACTGGCAAGGTGTAATTATGAAGACATCAGATCGAGGAATAACTTGGAATAGCCAATATTCAGGTACGTATCATTCCCTTATGGAAGTCACTTTCCCAACTCTGGATATTGGATATGCTGTAGGTACAGAAAATGGAATTATCATCAAAACGGTCGATGCAGGAGCACACTGGAATGTTCAATATTCATATTCCAGTTATCCTCTCAGTTCAGTGTGCTTTACAGATGCAAACACCGGATACACTGTCGGTATGTACGGTACAATCCTAAAAACAACCAATGGAGGAGTTGTTAGTGTGAACGAAAGGCCCGTCTCAGGTGAACTTCTAAAGACTTATCCCAACCCGGTAAATGATTTGTTGACTATTGATTTATCAGAAGTTTCAGGGAAAATATTCCTTTCTCTTTTTACATTAAGTGGTCAGGTATTAATAAATCGAGTAATCACTAATAAAGAAACACAGATTGACCTAAAGAACTTGTCTTCGGGAGTTTATATTATTCGAATAATTAGTGAGAAAAAAGTTATGACCTCTAAAATAGTTAAAAAATAATGCCTGCTCTCAATAAATAAGGCTCCGCATAGTGCTATCTTCAACACGCAACATGAAGCCACTTCGCATGGAAGCATTATATCTTTTTAATTGTTCTTTGACATCTTGAAATCTTCATCAGATATCCAATATCGTTATGGATTTCCGCGATATTTTTGACCTAAGATAATTGGTTGTTTGATAGTTAGATGGTAAATAATAGATTTGTGTCTGCGAATCTATTATAAAGTCGTAACTTCATATGATTCAGGCATCCATGTATTTGGATAGCCCCTACTCACGCGGGTTTATGGGATTTTGGAAGTAGCTTTATTCATAATCAGTTAATCTTTTCTATACTATTAATTATAGGACAATTATAAATATGCAATACTTTGATATTATGTGTTTTAACTTTTGGCAAAGTAAGTATCCTCCGGCTCATATCCTCAATAATGTAATCTCAATCAATAATTAACTTTTTATACTCCGCTCACAGAAAAAATACTAATATTTGTTTCTTCAGGGATTGTTTCAGGGGAAGTTTACTGCTTCACGAATTTTTCGACACATACTTTGAACTTGGTTGTCAGCCGTATAAAATAAACACCGCCTCTCAGATTGCTAACGTCTATTTGAGTTTTAGGTTTTATGAGGCTGTACATCAGAACCACTTCCCCGTCCAGATTGATCATTGATAACTGGCCCGGAGTCTGACCTTCCGGGATTTCAATTGTTATTTTATCAATGGCAGGATTAGGATAAACCGATAAATTCGATTCTTTCTCCTTATTTATTCCGACTGTTACAGAATCATATTTCAATACTGATATTCTCGAATTATTAACGGTATTATTATAAGCCACAAATGGTTGACCAGATTGGCTGATTGCAAGACTCGTCCAGTAAATTTCATCTTGTGAAATACTTGGATTTCCTTCATAAACCCAATTAACCCCATCAAATTTCATCACCGAAGCTGTTTTGAAAAGTGAATAGTCCATAAAAGCCACATAAGGTGTACCATTGGGATCGATGGCAAGACTTATCGGCCCGGCCGGGCCACCGGAGAAACCCTTATTACCTACTAATTCCCAGTTGGTTCCGTTAAACGTCATTACGGTAGCTTTGTCCGTATTTGTTGAATCCCCAAATGAAACATAAGGCTGATGGTTCTGCGGACTGAAGACAAGCCTCGGCCCAAATGCAGCATTAGGTGAGAAACATGGATTTCCGACATAAACCCAGTCGGTGCCATTGAATTTCATTACAGTTGCTTTCATGGAACTGGAAGAACAAGACGAGGAAAAAGCCACATACGGCAGACTGTCAGAAGGGCTGAATGCAAGACTCGTCCAGTCTGCCCCATAGGTTGAGAACCCCGGATTTCCTACATTTACCCAGTCTGTGCCGTTATATCTCATTACTCTTGCATTGTAGCCCCATCCCCCATCTTCAAATGCTACATAGGGCATATTGTCAGCCGGACTGAAGGCAATACTTTGAGCCTCTGTCTGACCCGCCGCGGAGAAAAACTGACTCCCGACATTTACCCAGTTGCTGCCATCAAATTTCATGACCGAAGTGCACAAGCCACTACTGGCCCAGTCCATGTATGCCACATAGGGCTCGCCGTTCAACGGGTCTATAGCGAGACTTAGGCAATCAGCTGCATCTGGGGTGAATTTTGGCAACCCGACATTGACCCAGTTCAACCCGTCAAACTTCATTACCGTTGCCTGAGCAGTCGACCCATCCTCAAAAGCTACAAATGGTTCCCCGGATGGACTGAAAACAAGATTGGGGGCTCCAAAACAGGGCGAGAATTGTGCATTTCCGACATATTTCCAGGCATAATCCATCGGAGAATATTTATCCCAGGGCTGTTGGGCAAATCCAATAATGGGAAATATGAATATACAAATGCAAATAAGTTTTTTCATTTATATCGCATTGAATATTTTTGAAAATCCGGTTATTATAACTGACTACCCGAAAAAAATGTTTAATTACTTTTCCCAGTTATAACTTGATTGACAACTCAAGATGCCCGCCCAGACCATCCTTGATAATTCGCTGCAAAGTCGAAAAACGGATGTCTTTCAAATCCTTTTCAAGTTTTGAAATATAGGATTTATTCGTTCCGGCGAGATGCGCAACCTCTTCCTGGGTCAACCCTTTCTCCTGCCTTGCTTGCTGAATTAACACCCCAAGTTTGAAAGCTTCGTATTCTGTCTCGAATTTTTCTCTCTTTTTCGTACCCTTGACACCATACTCGTTGTCCACGAAATCGCTGAGACTAGTGAGATTTTTGCTTTTCTTCATAATATTCCTTTCTTATTTTTTCTGCCATTTCTAATTGCCCATGTGGTATCTTTTGCGATTTTTTCTGAAATCCATGCCCGATGATGATCAGGCTGTTCTTATCGAAGAAAGCGAAGATCCTAAAGATATCACTTCCTACCTGTACCCGGATTTCGTAGATCCCTTCACTCCCTTCCAGATGCTTGAAATAGACTTCTGGAATTCTATCAACTTCTTCAATCACCTTTAACGTCCAGACAATCTTTTTCTTAACCTTAGGTTTTTGCCCGACATAGAAGTCATGGAAGTAATTCTTAAAAAAGTAGAGCTCGCGCATTTTTTCCACCTTGCAAATATACAAAAAGTAGTCCGATTGAACAACTAATTTTTACAATTTCGTAAATAAAAAAGAATCGCTGGCCTCCCCTGTGCAACTTTTAATCGTATTTTTACATAGAAATGTGCGTTTTTTTTCGATGTAGAAAACAGGTTATTTTGTTGGGCAATTTACAGAACGACAAAGACATGCAAAAAGGTTATTCTTGAACAGGATGATTTTCAGGATAGTACAATATAATAATCGGGATCACTGCGGTAACCCTGCCTGAAATTTCGTAACTGACATGGAGATAAAATAGATATAACCTGGTAAATACTTGATTTTATTTGCCCTATAAAGACTTCAAATAACTATTTGTAATCACTTAAATATCAGCATACTATTAATTATAGGACATTTATATTTTTCAATTAGCTGTTCATTAACTATTTATAAAATTGTCAATATTTTACTACTTTATATTATTTTGATTAGCTGAATTATAACATTTGATTTTTGTATTATCAATTCATAGAAACGAACGTATGAAAAAACTTATCCTCTACTCAATTCTTGTATTTGCCTTGATAAAAGTTCAAGGTCAGACCCAGTTAACACTTACTTTCCAGGCAAAAGATTCTATAACTCAACACCCGCTAAGCCTCGATAGCGTCAATGTACGGAATCTTTCGGAAAACTGCGACACTACCCTGTATGACTCGATTTCCTTTCTTTCTCTGCTTGCTAGTTGGCCGGTGGGTACTGATCAGGACATTTCTGAGAACTCCGGCTCTCTAATTTTAATGCAGAATTTCCCCAACCCTTTCAAGGGGTCAACAACGGTAAGGATATACCTGAAGAATCCAGGGGAACTGAACCTGGCAGTCTACGATATGAATGGAAATCATCTTTCCGGGTATAGGAATGAATTTGAAAGAGGATGGCACCAGTTTGGTATATCCGCGAGCCAACCTCAGTCATTGCTTTTACAAGTGTCGGACAAGAACAGCACAAAATTGATCAAAATTCTTAACACTGAAACAGGTAATCAAGGTGACCGGATCTTATACAATGGTCGATGCAGGCTGGGTTCATATCTGAAATCCTCCACGGACACTACCGGGTTTACCTTTTACCTTGGGAACCAGCTTCTGTACACGGCCTATATCAGTGGATTCCAGGCAAACACTGTCCTGGATGATCCGGAATTCAGCGAAACATATACTTTCGCAATGCTTCCAAAAGTATTTACCTGTGGAGATATCTTAAGTTACAGCGGGAAAAACTACAACACCGTGCTCATCGGCTCTCAATGCTGGTTCAGGGATAACCTGAATGTTGGCACCCGTATTAACGCAGCATCAGGATCTTACCAGACCAACAATGGAGTTGCAGAAAAATTTTGCTATGACAACCTTGAGTCGAATTGTGATGTTTATGGCGGCATCTATGAATGGCATGAACTGATGAAATACACTACCACCCCCGGCGCCCAGGGATTGTGCCCTCCCGACTGGCATATCCCGACGGACGGAGAATGGACAACACTGACGACATTTCTTGGTGGCGAAGCACTTGCAGGAGGTCCATTAAAGGAAGCAGGAACCGTCCACTGGACATCACCCAACACCGGCGCCACTAACAGCAGTGATTTTACTGCACTACCGGCGGGAAATTGGGACAGCAGCAACCCCGCGTTCTATAGTCTCGGGCAGTTTACCATGTTCTGGACATCTTCACAAAGTTCGATGAATCTAAGTTGGTACCGGTTTCTCGCTTATGACTCCCAGAGTATTGTCCGCGGCAATGATGGTTACCAACCCGATGGGGCATCAGTGAGGTGTCTGAAGAATTAGCCGATCAAACTTTGCATTACTAGGATATTTGAAGCCAATAATATCAGGTATTTAGATAGTTAGATTGTAAATAATAGATTTGTGTCTGCAAATCTATTATAAAGTCATAACTTCATATGAACCAGGCATCCATGTAATTGGATAGCCCCTACTCACGCGGGTTTATTTGTAATCCCCGTTTTTTATCTTCTTCTTATAGTGTCTCTTGGAATATTAACCCCACTTCGCTTACCCGCTGATCAATTCCTGGATCCTTGTTAACATCATCTTTACGGCATCTTATGAAGCTGTCGTCTTTCCTGCTCCATTACAACCTGCGATGGTATACGAATGCGACTTTGGTGAAAGTGAAATCAAAATGATTAAGAAAATTACACATTGCCAGTGCATTAACAATCGCAATATATTTTGTTTAGAAACAGTTCAACGAAAATTCAAAAAAAAAAACTACTTTTGCGCATCAGAAAAAATAGAGTTTCTAAAATGGCTGTAATAACAGAAATCACAAAGAAAGAAGTAAAGGAAATCGTTTTTAATTTTTTTGCAGACGAGTGTGAAGTCGATCTCGCTGAGATCCATAATGAGACAAATATCATCCAAGACCTTGATGGCGACTCACTGATGTTCCTGGAACTAATCGAAATTTTTAAGAAGAAATACAACCTGGATATCGAGTTAAAGACCATAGGGAAATATGCTGTAAAACATCCTATTCAGACTATCGGGCAACTCATCGACATGCAGTTGCTCATCATCGAGCATGAAAATAAATTGCTGGAACTGGAAAAATAACTTTCTCATAAATCTTTGTCAGAAAAGAGCCTGGCCTTTGTTTTCCCCGCCTTTGCGAACGAGTACCCTGATGATCCTTTTCATCACCTGACAGGTTTTGCCAAATATTTCGAAAAATGCTTGCAACAAGCAGCTGAACTGGTATCACCTGACCTGGCAGAGTTCAATTTCAAAACCAGGACGTTCCTTGATGATGAACTGAAAACACAATTCATCACTTATATCTTTAGTTGTGCATTATCCTCGTATTTTAAAGACCGTGGAATTTCTTCTGCGTATTCTGCCGGGTACAGCATGGGCATCTATGCAGCTTTTTTTCATTCAGATATTGTTTCTTTTCAGAATGGATTAAAACTCATCTACAGAGCTTATAAGTCCATCAGAACCGTCACCAGCAACGCCAAGTTTTCTATGGGCACTGTTATAGGACTATCCCGCGATGATGTTCTCGGGATTATAGAACAAACCGGATCGCATGTCGAGATCACTAATCAGAACAATGTCTGCTCATTTGTCTTGGGCGGTATTGAAGAGGATATCAGGAAATTGTTAGACTTTGCGAAGTCCGAAGGTGCATTAAGTACTAATGTAATACCGGTTTCTGGTCCTTACCATACAAGTTATATCAATCCTCCAGGGGCAGATCACCAAATGATCATGAGAGGAATACAATTTAATAACCCAGCGGTTCCTGTTGTTTCCCTTATCGACCAGAAGATATTGAAAGGAGAACAATCACTGAGGGACGAAATTATCCGGAACCTCTATACACCAATGAACTGGTTCAAAACACAGTTGTACATCCAGCATCTTGGGGTGTCGGGATTCATCGAATGCGGAATTGGAAAAGGATTGACAAAAAATGCAAAATTTATCGAAGGTGATGCTGTTTTTCTTTCGCCATCCAATCTTTTCTTATCCTGAGCAAGGTTCTGAACATAGGTTCTGTGAGGTTTCCCGCTATTCTTTGTTCCATCGCTTCTGCGATCATCGCTGCGGGAGGATGCGTCTCAAGTGCAGGAATGCAGTTAGGTCTCTGAAGTTCAGCTTTTCTGATTAGGCCATCCAACGATTCTTTATTTAGTTTTTCTGAATAATAAAAGTATGGTGGATAAAGTAAGGATTTTCCTTTTGAAAACCTTTTTTCCTTCAGGGCGATAGTATAGAGCGGAGTACCCGGATAGATTCTCAGGCCAGCAGTCATGTAAACCAGGTCATCAGCACTCACATATTGGTCAATAAAATCAATAGTTTCCTGAAATGTATTCATATCTTCACCCGGTCCGCCAAAAAGGAAAAACCACATAGTAGGAAGTTCAAATTTCCGGATGAGGGTTGCCATCTTTTTAACTTCCTTCAGATTAAATCCTTTGCCCATATTTTTCAGCATGATCTCAGAAGCAGTATCCGGTGTGGCATCGATCTGTGCAAATCCGGCCTCAATCATCAGTTCAAAGAGTTTATCACTTGTATGCATAGGATTGATGCCCATCGTGCGCAAACGGACTTTCAGTTTTCGCTTGATGATCTCACTGCAAATATTTTCTGCATGATATTCGGGATCATTAAATGTGGAATCGACAAATTCGAATGTAACATCACCCAACCTTTCTTTGGCTTCACATATCTCATCTGCAATTTCAGAAGCTTTACGGGTGATGAAATCCTTTCCTTCAATGAGAGGATAAGTACAATAAACACACCCATGAGAACAGCCTCTCTTGGTTTGTATAGGATAAGCACTGCGTTTCCGGTAAGGAGAGAAGTCGACCCACTTGTCAATTTTGGAAAAGCCATTCCATGGTTCATGATGTTTCAATTTTATTGACTTCTTTGGCCCTTTTACCGAATTTGCAGTCAACACATTCGGGATATATGATGGATCATTGCCCTTTTCTAATTCATCCACCAACTCCGGAAAAACCTCGATCCCTTCACCAATAATCCCGTAATCAGCCTTAGCCAACTTCATCAGTTCTTCAGGAAAAATGCTAAACCCGCTCCCACCCAGGATAACCGGAATGGAAGTAGCCTTTTTAACCGGTTCAATGAAATCCCTGATGATTGCATTGACATAAAACACCTGCCGGTCTGCCACTACATCATCAATATTCCTTATGCTAAAACCAATATAGTCAGGCTTGAAACGCTGCACGGTGTCAACCAGGTTAGTTCCTCCAGGGAAGACGCCATCGTAGATCTGCATTTCATACTTGCCTTCCAATCTGGATGCCAGCATACAAAGCCCGACCGGAGGAACCGGATAAGGGGCATGTTCGGTGTTGGTATTGACCAATAATATTTTTTTCATCTTTTTCAGATCACATCCTTTCCCTTCTTAATCAGCCAAAGACTCCCGATCCTTTCATGAAACTCATCATGAGGAAGACGCGTCTTCATCACAGAATTGAAAAAATTGTACTTTCGGTAATCATGATCTACTATCTGATCCTGGACTTCTTTATAAAAAACTGTGCCCGGCATGGGTGTAAGAACCGTGTATCCGGCATAAACTACCCTGTTTTTATCAGCATAGTCGGAAAGGGCCTTAAAGTCATCTTCATCGTAGTCATTTGGAATTACATAGTTTCCCCTGACCATTATTCCATTGTTCTCGAATACGCGGATTGCCTCCTGGTTATATTTTGCAGGTGATTTCTTATTGTATCGCTTCAACTCGTTATCACGGAATGATTCAAATCCGCAGATGACGACCTTCAAGCCTCCTTTTGCCAGCTTTTCGATTATCCCAGGAAAGCGTGCAGCCACGTCTGCACGAATATCCATCACAAAAGTTTTTTTAATCCTTTCCTCCAAAATACGATCAAACAGCAAGTTCATAAATACATGATCTACAACTGTATTGGCATCTGCAAACCGAACAACCGGGTATTCATCAATTGATTTCAGCTCAGTGATCAGGCTTTCAACCGTTCGTTGGTAATACTTGCCTTTAAATTGTGTCCAGATGGAGCAAAAAGTACATTTGTAAGGACATCCGAGAGAGGTAAACAGATAAGTACTTGGAAAAGGGCTGTCGCCAACTTTATATGTGTCGATCCACCGTTTCAGATGATTGCGGTCAGGCATCAGATAATCAGCATTTGCTGGATCCCAGAAAACATTATTTTTTACGGTCTTTTTCAGACCTTCTTTGGTATTGAAAAGAATTCCGGGAATATTAGAAAGCACCTGCCCCTGTTCTGTTAAATTCACTAAATCCCGGAAGATATGCGGACTCTGACCCTGAATTACCACATCTACGAAGGAATTTCGAAAATCCGTCGGGCACAGGGTTGCATGCAGACCACCGGCGACTGTAAGAATACCGGGATTAAATTCTTTGACCACCCTGAAAATATCAATGGAGAATTCAAATTCAGAAGTGATGATGGTCACACCAACAACATCAGGTTTGTGTTTTTCCAGAAGCTGCAGGGTTAACACGCTGAGAGGTGGTGTCGTTGGATCCAGGTCATACTCACCTTTGCAATCAAAAACTATGACATCATGATATTTTACAGCAGCAGCAATAGTAAGCAAGCCCAATGGCGGACCAATAAGCTTTTTATGAATAAACCGTTTGGCATTTTCCGGAGCGTACTTCAGGATGTTGTTTTCCGGACTCCTGGGTGGATTTATCAAAAGTATCTTCATCTGCATACAAAAATACAATAATTGACATTTGTCCAGAGTGCAATCTTTTGACAGTTGTTCTTCAACCGCCAGCGTCAATGAATTAACCTTCAACAGGATTTTTGCTATCTTTGCTGAAACCCTTAGTTACGAATTCCTATAATGCAGGCTTCCACTTCCATCCGGAAAAAATTCAAAGATCAACGCTGTTGTGTAATCATCCCGACTTACAATCATGCAGGCACGTTGGAAGGTGTGATTGATGGCGTTCTTGAATATACCGATGATATTATTGTGATAAATGATGGATCGACTGACCGGACTTCAGACATCATGAAGAAATACGGGAAGCTTCATTTGATCTCCTATGCAAAGAACAAGGGGAAAGGATTTGCATTACAAAGTGGATTCCAGGAAGCAATAACATGTGGCTATTCGTATGCTATCACGATTGATTCCGATGGTCAGCATTATCCGGAAGATCTGATAAAATTCATAAATAAAATAGAAGAAGCTCCTGATTCTGTCATTCTTGGTGCCAGAAACATGAACCAGTCGAGTGTTCCCGGAACAAGTAGTTTCGGGCATAAATTCTCCATTTTCTGGTTTCGTGTGGAGACAGGAATAAAAGTTCCGGATGTTCAGACTGGTTATCGCTTGTATCCGCTTCAGCAAATGAAGGATTTACGGCTTTTTACGCATAAGTATGAATTTGAAGTGGAAGTTTTGGTAAGGTTAGTATGGAAAGGAGTCCATTTAACCTGGGTTCCCGTGCAAGTATATTATGCACCAAAGGAAGAACGGATCTCTCATTTCCGGAAGATCAATGATTTTGGACGGGTCAGTATCATCAACAGCATCCTGGTTTTTATGGCTCTGCTTTGGATGCGTCCGTTTCTCTTTTTCAAAACTTTGAGGAAAAAATCATTCAGGGGGTTTATCCAGGAATATTTCATTGATAGTTCAGATTCCAATAGCAAACTGGCCAGTTCGGTTGGGATCGGAATGTTTGTTGGTGTGACTCCAACCTGGGGATTTCAGATGTTGCTGGCCTTTGGGATCGCTTATTTATTTCGCCTGAATAAGTTCGTCACAGTTGCAGCTTCAAATATCTCCTTGCCACCAATGCTTCCGGTTATTATTTTTCTTTCATATCTCTGCGGCGGTTTGGTGATGGGCAACTCCGCGGATGGATTCAAATTCAGCAACGGGATAACCTTGGAATGGGTAAAAACAAATTTCCTTCAATACTTACTCGGAAGTTTTATTTTAGGAATCATTCTTGCCTTGGTCTCAGGAGGAATCACCTACTTTCTCCTTGAATCATTCAGGAACCAGAAATCAAAAAAAATCAGCAAAACCTCAAATTGAGCAGGTCTCATACATCGCGATCAGGATATGTCGAACGTTGTTATTGCTATCTATACTTTTTTCCATAGAAACAAGATCGCATTTTTTGTTTTCACCATCCTGTTTATTTCATTTATCATCATTTTCGGATCAAAAATCAGGTTTGAAGAGGATATCTCAGGTGTTATCCGCAAACATGATGAAAAGGACAAATCCTTCGGAATTCTGCAACATTTCAAATTCTCTGATAAACTGGTTGTCCTTCTTTCGCAGGTTGATACCACAAATCCCGGAAATCCTTCTGACTTGTGCTCATTTGCAGAAGTCTTCGTTGATCAGCTTACACAAAAGTTTGACTCCAATTATATTCGATCTGTTTCCGGGAATGTTCAGGATACGATGATGAACTGGTACCTGGATTTTTTCTACAGGTCGTTGCCCTTGTATCTTGATCTCATTGATTATTCCCGTATTGATAGCCTGATCCGCCCGGAATCAGTCAGAAAGTCCATCAGGATGGATTTCCAAACACTTTCTTCTCCAACGGGTTTTGCTTTAAAGAAAACTCTTCTTCGCGACCCACTCGGATTGACATACCTTGCGCTGAACAAACTCAGATTAATACAAACGAATGAGAAATACCAACTTATAAACGGGCATGTTTTGTCCAAAGACAGGAGAAATCTTCTGTTATTCATTACTCCCGCCAATCCTCCAAATGAAACCTCAAAGAATGCAGAACTTCTGAAAGGAATTGATTTGCTGCTAAGTGAAATTTCGCAAAAATCAGGGTCAAAGATCAAAGGAGAATATTTTGGGGCCATTGCCATGTCGTGCGGAAATGCAAACCAGATCAAGAAAGATATTCTGCTCACAGTTTCAATTGCGGTTTTACTTATATTGCTCCTTACAGGATTTTATTTCAAAAGTTTCAAGATTCCGTTGCTCTCATTTCTGCCGGCAATTTTCGGTGGTGGCTTTGCTCTGGCTATCATGTATCTCGTTAAGACTCACATTTCTGCTATTGCATTGGGAATTGGTTCAGTTATCCTGGGGCTGATCGTAGATTATGCGCTTTACATTATCAACCATTTCAGGAAGAAGGGTGATATTATTATGGTGCTGAAAGAATTATCACTTACAATCTTCTTGTGTGCTATAACTACGATCGGTGCGTTCCTCTGTATGATTTTCCTTCAATCATCAGTATTGCACGACCTGGGCATGTTTGCTGCATTAAGCGTTGCCGGTGCAGCAATTTTTGCACTTCTATTCCTTCCTCATTTTCTTTCGGAAAAGGATCTTCCTGGTAACGAAAAACCTGTCATTCCAATAATAGACAAGATCGCTGCATATCCTTTTGAAAAAAACAAAGGATTAATTGCAGTACTTGTTCTGCTTGGAATTGCAAGTCTGTTCACCGCTTCCCGGGTTGATTTTGAAAAAGATATGATGGCAATGAATTTTTACCCGGGGAATCTGAAGAATTCCGAAAATATCATCAACACAGTAACTGGTGGAGCTTTAAAAAATATTTACGTTGTTTCCCGTGGGGAGAGTCTGGAACAGGCATTGGAAAACAATGAAAAACTTCAGGATAAAGTTGAATTATTGAAAAAAAGAAAAGTGATTCGACAATATTCGGGAATCGGATCCATGCTTCCTTCTTTTATTTTGCAGGAGGAACGTATCCAAAGATGGAAGGCTTTCTGGACTGCAGAGAAGATTGAAATGCTGGAAACTGCAATCAGAAAGGAAGGTACAACGCTGAAATTCAGGGAAACCGCGTTTAACCCATTTTTTGATCTTTTGCATAAACAATTTCTTCCGATGGGAAAAGAAGATAAAGCAAAGATTTATAAAGATTTTCTTTCTGACTGGATCAATGAAACGGATAATGGCGTGACGGTTTCATCCATTCTTCAGGTAGCTCATGGAAATGAACCAATGATTTATCAATTCTTTCCTTCCAACGATCATTTGCTGTTGTTTGACCGCCAACTCTTAGCCAACCGGTTTGTTGAGAGTGTCAAATATGATTTTGACCTGCTCGTAAAGCTTTCCATGATTTTTGTGACACTGCTTCTGCTTTTTTCCCTCGGCCGGATCGAGCTTGCTGTAATTGCTGCGATACCAATGTACTTCAGCTGGTTACTTACACTTGGGTTCATGGGAGTTACCGGGATAAAGTTCAACATCTTTAACATCATTGTCTCTTCCTTCATCTTTGGATTGGGCGTAGATTACAGCATCCTGATGCTGCGCGGATTGCTTCATGAAGCCAAATTCGGGACACAGGATTTGAAATCTTATAAAACTTCAATAATATTATCTTCTGCTACCACATTATTTGGCGTTGGCGCTTTATTTTTCGCGAAACACCCAGCTCTTCATTCCATTGCACTGATTTCCGTGGTCGGAATGGTCATGGTCGTATTGATCTCATTTACATTACAACCACTGCTGGCAAACGGATCCTTCCTCCTTCGGGCAAAACGAAAGAAATATCCAATCACTGCCAGAATTTTCATAAAAACTTTTATCACTTGGGGAAATATCGTCCTGGTCGCAATAGTTCTTACGTTCAGTGGTTTGATTCTCCGTTACCTGATTCCCATCTCAAAGAGAAAAAAGGAGCATATTTTTCATAATCTTTTTCAGGTTTTAAGCAGGGCATACATCCAAATAACTTTTCCTCCAAACAGCAGGAAATTGTTTAACCAACCTCATGAAAACTTTGAAAAGCCTGCGGTGATCATTAGCAATCATCAGTCATTGATCGAAACCCCGGCGTTTTTACGTCTTCATTCGAAAATCATCATTCTTACAACTACGTGGGTTTATAAGTCGGTAGTATTTGGCCCTGTTGCACGATTGGCGAGCTTCTTCAATGCAGATTTAGGAATTGACAACATTCTTGACGACTTGAAAGAAAAAGTTGCGGAAGGCTACTCAATCCTTGTCTTTCCTGAGGCTCACCGCTCGAAAGACGGAACAATCCAGCGGTTTCATAAAGGAGCATTCTATCTTGCCGAAAAGTTGCAGATCGATATTTTACCCATTGCTGTCTTCGGTACTGGTGATTTTCTAGGCAAGGGAGTGTTTTGGGGAAGACCAAACGCTATATTTATGAAGATCCTTGATCGTGTAGGAATAGATGATATGCGTTTCGGGAATAACTACAGAGAAAGAGCGAAAGGGTTTCGGAAATTTTACATTCAGGAATTTCTGAAAATTGAAACTGAAGAAGGAACCGGCGATTATTACAGGAGAAAGCTCACGTTGAATTACATATACAAAGGTCCAATCCTGGAATGGTATTTCAGGGTAAAATTAATACTGGCCAGAAATTACAGGCAGTTCAACAACGTAATTCCCCGGGAAGGAAAAGTTCTTGACCTAGGATGTGGGTATGGGTTCATCTCGTCTATGCTCTATCTTACCGGAGCAAACCGTATCATTACAGGCGTCGATTATGATCCTGAAAAAATTGCCGTGGCACAAAATTGTTATCTGACAAATACGAATCTTGAATTTATCTGTTCTGATATCACAACATACAGATTTGGCTGTCATGATGCTTTCCTGATAAGTGATGTGCTGCATTATCTGGAAGAAGATCAACAGGAGCTTCTACTGGCAAAATGCATTGAAAATCTTAATCCTGGTGGCGTTATCGTGATCAGAGAAGCCGACCGTGAAAACAGAAAACATCATAAGCTCACCAGGGTTACTGAATTTTTTTCCACGAAGGTTCTTACATTTAACAAGACACACAATGATTCCAACCAGCTCCATTTCACCTCGCTCAGTAAAATTAAGTCGTTTGCTGCCGTACATGGATTAACCGCAGAAGTCCTGAAAGAAGCCCCAAACACCTCAAATATCCTTTTGGTGATCCGTAAATCATGAACATGAAACTGCCGGAATATGACGTCATCATCATTGGCAGCGGGCTAAGCGGATTGCTTTGCGGATATATGCTCGCCAAAGAAGGAAAGCAGATCTGCATTCTCGAAAAAAACAAAAGGTTTGGCGGATGTCTGCAATCATTTAAACGGTACGGACAGATTTTCGATACCGGAGTTCATTACTTTGGAAGTATGGATCCCGGCCAGACGCTCCACCGGTACTGGAAATATTTCGGGCTTACTGATTCGCTTAACCTTGAACGGATGAACCCCGATGGCTTCGACAGGATCTTCATTGGAGAGCAGGAATATCCCATTGCCATGGGATTTGATCATTTCATTGAGCAGCTTCTCCCCTATTTTCCAAGAGAAAAAGATCCGTTGCAAAAATATGTCAGGTTGCTTAGTGAGATCACCGGCGCTTTTCCATTGTATAACCTGGAGCTCGCAGAAAATCATTCAGAGTTACACTACCGGTCAGAATGTGCTTTCAATTTTTTTCAAAACTTATTCCCAAACCATGAAGGTTCAGCAACAGGTTACAATAAATCAGGTGCGCGTTTGGCAGCAGTTTTAGCTGGAAACAACTTTATATTTTCCGGCGATCCTGAAACAACTCCGGTACATATCCCTGCACTCATAAATCATTCCTATATCTCCAGTGCCTGGCGACCGGTAAACGGAAGCGAGCAGATTGCCAACCATTTAGTTAAAAAGATCAGAAATTTCGGTGGTGAAATATTAGCATCAGATGAAGTCAGAAAAATTGAAATTTCCAATAACAATTTCAGCGTCCACACCGGATCATCAGGATTATTTACTTCGAAGTGCCTGATTTCAAGCTTAGCTCCTTCAAAAACCCTGCAAATGCTGGGTCCATCACTTATCCGATCATCAACAACCAGAAGAATCAACAGTTTGAAAAACACACCATCGTCTTTCGCAGTTTATCTTGTGTTGAAACAAACCCGTGTGAAACAGGTGGATTACAATTGTTATATACATAAAGATGAGAATGTTTGGAATAACGATAACCTGAATGAATGGCCCCGGAACTGTATGCTTTTCACTCCACCAGACGGTAGCAAGGAAGAATTTGCAAAAGCCATGGTTATAATGACATCGATGAATTATGAGGAAGTGAGGAAATGGGAAAACACAAAGTCAGGAAACCGGGGATCTGACTATCTCGAATTCAAAGAGAGAAAAGCAGATCTTCTGCTCAAACTTGCTGAAACAAAATTCCCCGGATTGCGTTCATGTATTTCAGGTATGGAAACTTCAACTCCTCTCACATGGCGTGATTTTACCGGAACTCCGGATGGTTCTATGTATGGAATACGCAAAGAATATGCGCGACCGTTGGAAACAACCATTCTTCCCAAAACCAAGATCCCCGATCTTTTCTTTACAGGGCAGAACACCAATCTTCATGGTGTTTTAGGTGTTACTATTGGTGCAGTCATGACTTGCGGTGAAATTGTTGGACTGGAAATGCTGTTGAAAAAGATCCGGAATGGTTAAAAATACTAAAAAATGGCAAAAACGCCTTATCCTGGCAATCGTAGTGCTCAACCTGGCAGTCATCCTTGTCGTGTGGTACCAGGTGAGAACACACGTCAGTCCGCCAGAAATTTCCAGTGCCATTCAAACAAACCAGAAGGTCACCAATCCTGAAAAAGATTTTTTTTATTGTGAAAATAGCTGGTTTAAAAAAAGCAATTCAGGTTTATGGGAATTGTACATTGAAGGAGATCCTTTCAAACGTGGTGTTATTGAGGGAAAGCTGACTAAAAACCTGATCGAAAAACAGGAAAAAGCTTTCATCGACCGTCTCAGGGAAATGATCCCATCTTCTTTCTATCAACATTTTTTAAAATATTTTATCTATTGGTTCAACCGTGATCTGGGTAAATATATTTCCGATGAAAATAAACTTCAGATTTACGGAATTTCCCTTTCTGCTTCTGATAAATTTTCTTTCATGGGATCAAAATACCAGCGGATGCTGAACTATCATTCTGCGCACGATATCGGACATGCATTGGTCAATATGGGAATAGTGGGTTGTTCTTCTTTCGGAGTCTGGAATGGGAAATCAAAAACCGGTGGGTTACTGATCGGACGAAATTTCGATTTTTATATGGGTGATGAATTTGCGGAAAACAAGATCATCTGCTTCGAAAAACCTGACAAAGGTATTCCTTTCATGATCGTTACCTGGGGAGGTATGATCGGTGCCGTTTCCGGGATGAATGAAAAAGGATTGACTGTTACGATCAATGCTGCCAAATCAGATCTTCCCTTCTCTGCCAGAACGCCGATTTCTTTACTGGCCCGGGAGATCTTACAATATGCAGGAAATATTCGGGAAGCTTACACAATTGCTCAAAGCCGTGAAACCTTCGTCTCGGAATCAATCCTTATTGGTTCTGCCGAAGACAATAAAGCTGTCATCTTCGAGAAATCACCTCACAAAATGGTCAAAGTAGAATCACCAACTGATTATATTATCTGCACCAATCATTTTCAATCCGGGAATGCACAGTCAGATCCTGCAATTGTGAAGGATATGAATGAAAACGCCTCTTCTTACCGTTACAGGAAAGTGCTGCAGGATTTGATATCTGAAGGTCCGATGGATGTTAACAGTGTTGTAAGGATTCTTCGCGACAGATCTGGGTTGAATTGCGAAAAATTGGGTGCCGGTAATGAAAAGGCGATAAACCAGTTAATTGCACATCATGCGATCATTTTTGAACCTTCAACTTGCAGGGTCTGGATTTCAACAAGTCCGTGGCAGGTTGGCGCTTTCGTCTGTTATGACATATGTAAAATATTTCATAATTTTGCCGGATTGCAGAAAAAGATTGAAATTCAGGAAATGGATCAAAGCCTAGCTTCCGATCCCTTTCTTTTTTCCACTGATTTTAAACGTTTCCTGCGATTTAAGCAGATGCGGATGAAACTCATTGAAAGCCTGAAATCCGTAAATAAAATAAGTACTACGGATTCATTTATACAGGAATTCATAGAAACAAACCCGGACTTTTTTGAGGTGTTTGAGCTGGCAGGTGACCATTACCGCCAGGAAAACCTCCTTGAGAAAAGTAGTTTTTTTTACAGACAAGCGTTACAAAAAATAATCCCAAGGCAAAAAGAAAAAGAGCGGATCATTAAAAAGCTTGCTGGATGCCTTGTTCAAATGAAAAACCAAGATTAATGAAGTTTAAACTTATATATCCGCGCTGGGAAAAACTTGAAGGACAAACAATTTTTTATCTCCCGCCTCATGGACCTGTTGTAATGGCTGCTGACCTGCCTTCATACGTAGAGGTGGATTTTACCGATGAAAATACTGAAGAACTTGTGATCGACGATTCTCCTGATTTTGTAGGTATCTCCATGATGCTTACAACCCAGGTTAAAAGAGGATGGGCCATCGCCGATGAATATCGGAAACTTGGGAAAAAAGTGATCTTCGGAGGAATCTCCACAATGCTTCATGCTGAAGAAACATTGCTTCATTCAGATTCTGTGTTTCTTGGAGAAGTTGAAGGAAGACTGGCAAAGGTTTTCGATGATTTTCGAAAGAACGACCTTCAGAAAGTCTATAATTTCCTCAGCAATCCGCCAGATATGGCACTTATCGGTCCTGCCAGGCGCGACATCCTGAAAAAAGATCTGTATTACCACAAAGGTTTCAGAATGGTAGACCTTTTCCATGCTTCCAGGGGATGTATTTATGATTGCTATCCTTGTGCTGTAAGGTATCTCGGCGGTCGGAAATTTCGTCCCCGCCCGATTGACAGAGTTGTTGAAGAATTGTCGCAGATGGATAACAATCGCCTTTTTATCGTTGATAATTCACTGGCACTTGATACCGAATGGGAGAAAGAGCTGTTCCGTGCCATGATTCCATTGAAAAAGAAATGGGTCAGTCATACCATTGAAGATAAAGATGAAGTGTTGGATCTCGCTGCCCAGGCCGGTGCATGGTATGTTTACCAGGCGGTCTTTGATACTTCAGATTATATCCGCAACCGCATCAGACAATACCATAATCATGGGATTGCAGTAGAAGGAACAATTCTCCTTGGGCTCGACAACCAGACTGAAGATGATATCAAACGGCTGATCGATTTCCTGCTCGAGATCAACCTCGATCTGGCAGAATTTACGGTGCTTGCTCCTTTCCCACATACCAAAGCCTACAGCGACCTGCTGAAGCAGGAAAGGATCTTTGATCATGACTGGGATCATTACAATGCGGGGAAAGTGGTTTATCACCCGAAACATATGACGGCTGAGAAACTTACTGAACTGTATCATTATGCTTGGGATACTTTTTATAAAGATGAACCCCAGACACAAAAAATGTTCAACCTCTTGAGTACTGTTGTTCAGCGGGAACAACAGGATGGCACCTATCAACCCCGCCGCCGGGATCTTAAAGACGAAAGCTTCGGGAAAAAAGTGCCGAAAGTCTCATAATAAATGAGACAGCCTCCAGGGGGTGAGGCCAAAATTAAAATACCGTATTTATCGAACTCTTTCATATACTGACCAGCTAGCCAGCATATAATCAACAAAACAAAATGGAACTCAATCCGGAATTCGATCGTTACATGGACCGCTACTTTGATTATAAAGGCCAATGGAATTGCCCGTCACGCTGTGGTTTGAAAATTTTAACAAGGAAAGATGGAAAAACATTAGCCATTGCAACTGAAATCTACCGGCAGAACCCCGGAACGCCGGTAACTGAATGGGTTGCACCGCTGGCAACTCAAGTTATGACCGAATTAGAAGAAACTCCCGAAAACTTTATCTTTGTCGAACATACACCCGACTTGAAGAGCAAACTGACCTTCTACGGGGAATCTTTTGATCTTGTAAGTTTCGGGTGGGATGCAGATAAGTTTATCAATCCAAAATGGACAAGACTCACCTCCGACCAGGTCAACGAAATGATGGAGAAATAGGTAGTTCCCATTTCCCAATTCCCGGCTCCCGGTTCCTGCATCACTATTCACTGTTATCTGTTCTCTATTCATCGTCCTCTTTCCACTGTTCACTGTTTGTAACTATTCTCTTCTTTTTCACTTTCCAAACTTCTACTGCGCAACCAGTTCTGCATTCCTCCATCCTCGGCACCGTAACCGATGGACAAACCCACTCACCATTGGCTGGTGCTACGGTAATCTTAGTTAATTCGAATCCACTTGTTGGGACAACAACTGAACTCAATGGACAGTTTAATCTGAAAGATATTCCCATTGGCCTTCGACAAATCCAGGTTACTTATGTTGGCTTTCTTCCCTTTGTTTCCGATGTCCTGACGATCAGCAGCGGGAAGATCACAGAAATTGCCGTTCACATGCAGGAGACTGTCATTTCCGGTAAGGAAGTTGAGATAAAAGGGGATTTTAAGAAAGATGGAGCAATCAACAAAATGGCTACGGTGAGTGTTCGCTCTTTCAGCGTAGATGAGACATTCCGGTTTCCTGGAAGTTACAACGATCCTGCCCGGATGGCAGCAAATTTTGCCGGAGTGACCTCGGGTATTGACAATCGCAACGACATTATTGTCCGCGGAAACTCCCCGATTGGCATACAATGGCGATTGGATGAAATGGAAATTCCGAATCCCAACCATTTTTCAGCGGTCGGGACAACAGGTGGCCCTGTAACTGTGCTGAACAACAACCTGCTGGATAATTCCGACTTCTTCACCGGGGCTTTTCCAGCCCAATATGGCAATGCGATGTCTGGTATTTTTGATATGCGGTTGAGAAATGGCAACAATGAGAAAAATGAATACTGGGCCGGATTCGGTTGGAACGGACTGGAAATTGGCTCTGAAGGACCGTTCTCAAAAAAGTCCAAAGCGTCATATTTGTTCGCATACCGTTATTCGCTGCTCGAATTGATATCATATGCCGGAATTAAAATGTCAATGGTTCCAAAATACCAGGACCTGAATTTCAAAATCACATTGCCAACAAAAAGAGCCGGGCAATTTATGCTTACCGGCATGGGCGGTCTTAGTTATATTCAATTCTCCGACAGTAAGAAGTCGCGGTCCGAATGGCTATTCCCAGATTATGGTGAGGATCTGTCAAACGGATCAAACCTGGGCGTGATCGGTCTTACGCATATCATTTTCCCAAATTCTGACCTTCGGATAAAGAATCTGATTTACATTGTTGGTTCAAGGGTGTATACTGCAATTGATACTTTCTCAAATACTGCACTGACGCCTTCTTCGTGGGCAGGAGAAAATTCGGAAGAAGTAAAACTGTCATACATGTTTCAGCTTATGAAGAAATTTTCTGCAAAAAACACGGTAGAAATCGGTCTGAATTATGATTATTTTATCATGCACTTTGCGGATAGTTTGATGCAAAAATCTGTATTCGTGCACAATACCGGAAGCCATGAGGAAATGTCATTCATCAGAGGTTATGCACAATGGGCACATCATTTTTCCGATCATCTGAAATTTACTGCCGGGGTTTTCGGATCAAGGTTGCTGTTGAATCAAACTTGGGCTGCAGAACCCAGGCTCGGACTGGAATGGCTCATCAGTGAAAAACATTCGATCAATTTTGGAACCGGCCTTTATAGCCAGATGCAGCCCAGGGTGATATACTTCATTCTTTCGCCACAGTCAAATGGAACGACGACACAACCTAACCTAAACCTTGATTTCTCCCGGAATGCGCAATTTGCCATTGGTTACAATTACCTCCTGAATAAAAATCTTCGCTTTAAAACTGAAATCTATTACCAATACCTCTATGATCTGCCGGTAAAGCAATCCATTCCCCAATATTCGCTCAGCAACCAGGGGCATGAATTCTTCCTCGACCGCCAATACAGCGACAGCTTGGTGAACCTGGGAAGTGGGCAAAACTATGGATTAGAGTTCACCTTCGAGCGATTCCTGCATAAAAATTACTTTTTCCTGCTGACTTCCTCGCTATTTCATTCTACTTACGAGGGATATGATAAGTTGACCAGGAATTCTGCATTTGCTGTCAATTATGTGTTGAATGCTGTCGGCGGGTATGAGTTTGCCTTTGGAAGACGTAAATGGGCTGTTATGTCCTTCGGACTCCGTGCTACCATGGCTGGCGGAAATCCTTATGTCCCGTTTGATGTTAACGCTACGATTGCCACAGGAGAGCCAGTCATGGACTGGAGTCATTCTTTTGAAGTCAGATACCCTGAATACAAGAGAATTTCCGTACGTTTCGGCATCAAGCGTAACCTGCCCAAATACAACTTCGAGTTCCTCCTCGATCTTCAATACAGGACCAACTACACCAACATATACATTCAGCGGATTGACCCGAAAACAGGCGAGATCAAAAACTTCTTCAACATGAGCTTTTTCCCGATGGGGACGTGGAGGGTGCAGTTTTAATGGATCTGCCTATTCTTTCTGGTTCAAGGGACCAGATTAATGGGAATGTATATCTTTGAATCTCAAAACGTGCCTTTGCATGGCAGAACTGGAAATTGCAGAAATCATTCCCCCAAAGAAAACCCGACCGCATTGGTTGCGCTTTACTTTGATTGGGTTGTCACTCTTCCTGCTCATCCTGTTCCTGACAGCCTTTTACAGCTTTAACTATTTTGGCGAACGGTTTTTACGTAAGTTTCTCCAGGAAAAGATCTATGCCGCCAGCGATAGCCTTTACCGAGTGGATTTCAGGAAAATGAACCTGAACATCATTACCGGAAAACTGATTATTGACAGTTTTGAACTTTCACCCGACACCTTGCGTTACAGGCAACTTAAAGCTGAAGGCAGAATCAACAAGTCACTTTACCATGTTTCTTTTGCTTCACTTATCATCGATCGCATCCATTTTTGGCAGATCTATCGCCTGAAGAGAATCAATTTCAGGCAGGTCATATTACAGAGACCGATTTTGAGCATTGTCGCATTTCCCGATACATCTACTGCCCGGCACAGCCGGTGGCGGGTTATCTATGAAGATATTTACCCGGCTGTTTCCAAATTTTTTAACGATTTTCATGTGGATTCAGTGAAAGTCAACCGGGGTTTGCTGCTCTCTTCATTTAGACACAAGACCGGAAAACTCAACACAGGAGAATATGAATTTTCATCTGTTCTTCGGGATGTTTCGGTAAATCCATTCAGCTACTATAATCACGAACGAATTTTTTATTCAAAGGCTGTTGAATTCAAGATTCACAGCTTTGAATATAATCTTGCCGATAGTCTCTATTTACTAAAAGCTGAAGAGATCGGTTTTTCCTTTACAAAATCGGTTTTGTATGGCAAAAATATTTCTCTGAAGCCTATTTTTCAGACGTTACGAAGGAAAGGCGTGAAAGCAGGTGATTTCTTTCAGATAGATCTTCCTGATTTTCGTATCCGGGGGATAAATCTGACCCAGGCTTTAAATGAAAGGAAGGTAGATATCACATCGATTCAACTGGGTGATGTTTCTTTTAAGGTATTCAGTAACAAGCCGGTGATCCGAAAAGAGAATTCTTCCAAATCAAAGAAGAAAATATTAATTGCCAACCTTTATACTGTTATTGCCAGGGACCTCCTCCATGTCAAGATTGATTCATTGTCGGTACAGAGTGCCTCTTTTGATTTCTATGCCAATATTCAGGATCAGTCACCGGAATTAAGTATCAGAAAGGCTGATATTGATCTCTATCATTTCCTTCTCGACTCCATTGCTCATAAAGATAAATCCCGGATCTTCTATGCTAAAAACATTGAATTGACACTGCATGGTTTGTCGCTTCATCTGCGGGATGGAATACACTCCATTAACGCTGGAAGGATCTATTTTTCTACCTTGAAATCACTGATAGAGGTATCTGAAAGCACGATACGTCCTGACAAAGCAAAGAATAAGATCAGAAGCGTTAACCAGCGCAATACCATTTCGTTATTCTTACCCCGCTTGGCCTTCACCGGAATTGATTTGAAACATTTATTTAACGACCGGATACTTTATTTCAACCGCTTGAAAATGACGGACCCGGAAATAAAATATATTCGTTTTCATCCTTCGAAAAAAAAGGATTCCCGTTTCAAAAAACCTAAAGATTTCTTTGAGGAAGAGAATGAAGAGGTAGTTTACAACCTTTTGAAGAAATACCTGCGGGTGATCAGGGGAAATGAGATTGATCTTTCAAATGGTTACATGTGCTTTGCGACAGATCAGAGTGGAGCTGAGAAAGTAGTGGCATCAGGCAATTTTAATCTTACTATGCAACATTTCCTCATCGATTCGGTGCAAGGAATGAACCAACAGGGGTATTTCTACAGCCAGGATTTTGACCTGAATATCCTTCAGCCGACTTTTGATTCACCCGATAGCACCCACCATTTTCGTGCAGATCAAATCCATATTGCAACTGTTGATTCACTGATTGAAGGTTTCAACCTTTCTTATTCCAAAACAGCGAATCCTACTCCTTTTTTAAATTCCCGTCAGAAGCTGGAATCTTTTGCAATCAATTTTTCCTTAAAAAAACTGATGATAACAGGACTAAATCATAAAAAACTTTTCATGGATAAGAAGCTGAAAGCCGATGTAATTTTATTGCAGGATCCTGTTTTGCATGCGAAAGCAGAGGCTGATAAATCCTCTTATGGTCCGCCTGAAACCATTGAAAAGGCAGGTTCCGGGGATTTTGTTCATGATTTTGAGATCAAACACATGCGAATAAAACACGGCTCTTTTTCCTATGATGGATATGATGAGAGAAGGGCTTCCTTTTTTTCATTGAAGGATATTGATTTTGCCGTTCTTAACGCCTTTGTGCATATTCCTGATAAAGGAAGAAATAATGGATTGATCCGTTTCGATTCCATGCAGATCTCCGTTTTTCCTTTCCGGGCGGTGGTTGCCGACAGTTCCTATCTGCTCGAGTGCCAAAGCCTCGAAATCTATTCCTATCCGGTGAATATATTAGCAAAGGGATTAACGATTATTCCCTTGAAGACTGTGGGAATGGAATCAAAACATAAGAAAGTTTTCTACGCATCAATTCCTGAATTAAAACTCAATGGATTTTATTTTGATAAAGCTATTTTTGAGAAGAAATGGATGCTGGATCATATCGCGGTAAATAACCCTTCCATAATGATTGGGTTGAATTCAGGAGATTCTGGAAAGAAGGGGATTTCAACAAAGATCAACCTTCCTCCCATGATGAAAAAGTTTGAAATTGCAACCATGTCTGTTGTAAATGCAAATGCCGATATAAAAATAGCAAACAAAAACGGAACTAAATCCTGGTTACTGAATGGAGTCAACCTTGACATTGCCCATTTTCTTGTCGATTCGCTTACTCAAGCCAATCCCGGCAAAACCCCTTTGTTCAATTCGAATGATCTCACCTTCTTCTCCCGGGGATTTTCCTGGATCTCCACCGATAGCATGTATACGTGTTCCATGACAGGCTTTGGTTTTTCGACATTGAAAAACAACATTTTTATCGATACTGTGTCGGTGATTCCACGATATTCCAGGGCAGATTTCTCTCGTAAAATCGGTTACCAGGCTGATCGCCTGCAGTTGATGATTCCTCACACCAGGATTGAACGCTGCAATTTCCGGAAGATTTTGTCAGATTTTTCTCTTCATGCCGGGCGGCTCGAATTACAAGGGCTGGTTGTGGAAGATTATCGCGATAAACGAATGCCCTTCCCTGAATGGCAAAGACCCCTGATGCCGTGCCAGGCAATCAGAAAAATAAAATTCCCGATGCTCATTGATACTATCGCGCTGGTTAACGCTTATGCATCCTATGAAGAACAAACCAGAGATGAACCCGGCAGGATCTTTTTCGACCGGATGAACGCCATCATCACAGGGTTTACAACGGATAGCACGCTGAGGTTAACCAATCCTTATCTGGAAATCAATTTTAATGGCTACCTCATGGGAAAAGCTCAACTTGAAACTTATCTACGGATTCCACTGGACAATGAAAACGATACTTTATACTGCAATGCAAAATTGGGTGAACTGCATTTGACAGACATCAATCCAGTGATTTCAAGGCTTTTGCCGGTAAATATTCTGGAAGGAGTTGCTACAAAAACAGTTATCAATTTCATACATGCCAACCATGATTATTCGACCGGAGAGATGAACCTGTTTTATAACGATATCAAGATCAAACTTGAAGGTACAAATTCAGATTGGCAGGAGAACTTTGAAAAGAGGCTTCTCAGCTTTGCTGCAAATACTATTCTGGATTTTAAAAGCAACCCCAACTACAATGGGAAGTTCAGAACAGGAATTATCTACTTTGAAAGAGATAAAAGCAAAGGATTTATTAATTTTCTATGGAAGAGTTCATTAAGTGGAATAAAATCTTCTTTCGGGCTGAATTCGAAACAGCAAAAAAATTGGAGAAAATTGCAAAAAAAGACGAGACAGAACTAAGAGACTGTTAAAACATTCATTACGACAATTTCAATTCTTAATAAAATTATCTTCTTTTACTGTACTTTCTTTTACTTCCACCAAAAGAAAGTACCAAAGAAAGTCACCGCTGTTTGAAATTCACTAAAAATCTTCGT